>NZ_JBEGDB010000106.1:0-25600 GCF_043638955.1 Bradyrhizobium sp. 31Argb
AGGTCCTCCTTGCCGACCAGTTGACCTGTTACCCATGTCGCCGGTCTATTCTGTTACCCATGTAGCCGGTCAGGACCCGCGCCACCTTCTCCCACAAGGGGAGAAGGGAAGGTGGCCGAAATCACTTCGGGCTTCCCGTCAGCACCTTCACGCCGCCGAACGCGGTCACTTCTCCGCGGGGCAGCATCACGATCTGGGTCGCGAGCTGGCGCAGTTCGGCGGCGTCGTGGCTGACATAGACCATGGGTATGCCTTCGTCGCGCAGCCGGATCAGATAAGGGAGGATCTCCACTTTTCGCCCTTCGTCCAGTGAGCCCAGCGGCTCGTCGAGCAGCAGCAGGCGCGGCTTCGACAACAGCGCGCGTCCGAGCGCGACGCGCTGGCGTTCGCCGCCGGAAAGTTTTCCAGGACGGCGATCCATGAGATGGCCGATGTCGAGCAGGTCGGTTACGCGGCTGCGCTGCGCCGGATCATCCGGCAGGCGGTTCATGCGCCGCCCGTAATCGAGGTTCTGCCGCACGTCGAGATGCGGGAACAGCCGCGCGTCCTGGAACACATAGCCGATGCGGCGCCGGTAGGGCGGCACATGCACGCGCGCCTCGGTGTCGTCAAGCGTCTCGCCATCGAGCGAGATGATGCCGCGGTCGGGCTTCAGCAGTCCCGCGATCATGTTGATCAGCGAGGTCTTGCCGGCGCCCGACGCGCCGAACAGGCCGGTGACGCGGCCCTCGCTGGTGAAGGACGCAGAGAGCGTGAATTCGCCAAGGTGCTTGGTGACGTCGACGCGCAGCATGGTCAGTTTCCGTGCAGCCGCTTCGTCGCGCGCCGTGCGAACCACTCCGATGCAACAAGCGCGCTCATCGCGATTACGATGGAGATGATGACGAGCCGCGCCGCCGCAAGGTCGCCCTCGGGCGTCTGGATCAGCGAATAGATCGCTGACGAGATGGTCTGGGTCTCGCCCGGGATGTTGGAGACGAAGGTGATGGTCGCGCCGAACTCGCCGATCGCCTTGGCGAAGCCGAGCACCATGCCGGCGAGCACGCCCGGCAGCGCCAACGGCAAGGTCACGGTCAGGAACACCTGCCAGGGCGCCGCGCCCAGCGTTCCCGCCGCCTGCTCCAGTCGCCGGTCGACGGCCTCGATCGAAAGCCGGATCGGCCGCACCAGCAATGGAAAGGCCATCACGCCGCAGGCGAGCGCCGCACCGGTCCAGCGGAAGGCGAAGACGATGCCGAGATGATCGGCAAGCCATGCCCCGAGAAAGCCGCGGCGGCCGAGCGCAAGCAGCAGGAGATAGCCGGTGACAACGGGCGGCAGCACCAGCGGCAGGTGCACGAGCGCGTCGAGCAACGACTTGCCCCAGAAGTCACGGCGCGCCAGCAGCCACGCCAGCGCGATCCCCAGGGGGGTCGCGACCAGCGTTGCGACGATGGCGACCCGCAACGACAGCAGGATCGCCGTCCACTCGGTCGGCGAAATCTCGAACACGTGGGTTCAGATCATGCTTCCACTTTTCCGGATCATGCTCAGGTCGTCGGCGTGATCAGGAACTTGAAGCCGTACTTCTCGAGGATGGTCTTTGCCGCCGACGATTTCAGGAAGTTGAGGTACTCGGTGGTCTCGGGCTTCGCCGTCGTCGTCGCCGCGACCGGATAGATGATCGCGGGATGGCTGTCGGCGGGGAAGGTGCCGACGATCTTGACGCCGGGCTCGACCTTGGCGTCGGTCGAATAGACGATGCCGAGCACGGCCTCGCCGCGGGCAACCAGCGTCAGTGCCGCGCGCACGCTTTCGGCCATCGCGAATTTCGGCTCGGCTGCCTGCCAGGCGCCAAGCTTCTCCAGCGCCGCCTTGGCATATTTGCCGACCGGCACGGCCTTGACGTCGCCGGTCGCGATCCTGCCGTCGCCGGCGAGTTTTGCGAGATCAAAGCCGGCGCCGATATTGACGTTGTCGATCTTGGAGTCCTTCGGCGCGATCAGCACGATGCTGTTGCCGAGCAGATTGACCCGCGTCGCCTCGTTGATGTTCTTCTGCTTGATCGCGTAGTCCATCCAGTCGGTGTCGGCGGAGACGAACACGTCGGCCGGCGCGCCCTGCTCGATCTGCTTTGCCAATGCCGAGCTGGCGGCATAGCTCGCATTGACCTTGACGCCGGTCTTGGCGGTGTAGGCGGCATCGATGTCGTCGAGCGCGTTCTTCATCGAGGCGGCCGCGAACACGGTCAAGGTCTTTTCCTGCGCACTCGCAGGTAAGGCGGCTGAAGACAGCACAAGGACAAAGGCGGCGACAATTCCGGCAAGGCGGTTCATGGCAGGCGCTCCATCACGTCCTCATGCGCGCGGACCGCGCGCGCACTTCGGGCGTTGGTTGAATCGGTGTGGTCCGCGACAGACGGAAGCGCCGTTCCGGGGAGCCCCGAGGCTTACGGCCGCCGGGGATATCGCGGTGGGAACATAACAGGCTGGTCGCGTGGGTAAAGGCGACCGTTTGTCTAGAGCTGGATAACTTTTCCTGGAAAAGCCATCCAGCTCCAGCTCTTTGTTTGGGCATGATCTTTTCGGAAAACCGGTCTCCACTTTTCCGGATCATGCCGTTGCCCGTCATTCGCTCGGCAATATCGCGATCGAGATCGAATTCTCTTTGGCCCCGCTGATCTGCAGCACGAACGGGCTCGCAGAAAGCTCGAATTTTACCGTCTTGCGGATACCGTCGCAGTCGGTGGCGCCGCTGAATGCCTTGGGCTTGAGGAAGTGACCATCCTGCACCACGTCCAGCCAGGCGCCGGACGACAGGCTGATCGTGTAAAGGCCGGCCTTGGGCGCATTCTTGAAGCTGGTGAAGCCGGCAAAGGTGCCGTCCTTCGGTGCCCGTTCCGGCGGGGTCGGCAGTTTTGCATCTGCCGGCGCCACCAGGGTCAGCGTGAATCCGCTTGCGGGCAATGCCGCAAACTCGTTGCCCGATGTCAATTTGGCGCGATCCGGCGCGGTCAGCGCGGCGCGCTCGCGATCGATCGGCCATTTGAACTTGTCACAACCACTCGGTTCTTCCGCTGCAAGAGCGGGAACGGCGCCGAGCAACAGCAACGAGGCAACGAGGAGTCTGCGCATGATCAATCCACTGCTATCATGACATCTGAAGCTTTGATGACAACGATGACCTTGTCGCCAGCCTTGATGCCCAGATCATCGACGGCTTCATTGGTGATGGAGGATGTCACGACCTGGCCGCCGCCGATGTCGACGCGGACATGAGAGGTGGTCGCACCCTTCTTCATGATCAACGACGGCACCCTTGATCTGGTTACGTGCACTGATGCGCATCATCAATCCTTCAATGTTGATCATCCCGTGTGTGACGACGGCCTGCATCGACAGATTGGGATGAAACAGGATCAGCAGCCCTGACCCGAGGTTTTATCGCGCTTACGGAGCGACTCCTCTACTTTAGCGCACCTTGCGGTCGAATGAAAACACCATTGCGCTGATCACGGTTTCGCGTCCGGTGCATTCAGCACCGCTTTGCAGGCGGCCGGCATTTGCGCCAGCGTCATCGGCGGCTTCGGCTTTGGCGGTATCAGCGGCGGTTTCGGATGCAGCACCGCATTGGAGAACCAGAAGGTGAAGTCGGAAGGCTTGCAGCCTTCATCCTCCGACTGCGACGGCTGGCCCTCGCATTCGGTGGCGCCGGCCGGGCAGCGCATGCGGATGTGGAAGTGATAGTCGTGGCCCCACCACGGCCTGATCTTGGCGAGCCAGCTACGGTCGCCCTTGGCCTCGCGGCAGAGCGCCTTCTTGATCGCGGCGTTGACGAAGATTCGCTGCACGCCCGGCTCCTGCGCGGCGTCGCGCAGCACCAGCACATGGCCAGGGGTGAACACCTTGGGATCGATATCGAGCCGATCCGGCCGCACCATCATCACCGCCGACATGTCCTCGCGGTCCTCGCGCGACAGCCTGCGGTCGGGCATCGGTGTCAGCCAGACGTCGGCATCCAAACCGATCTGGTGACTGGCATGGCCGCTCAAGGCGGGCCCGCCGCGCGGCTGCGCGATGTCGCCGACCAGGATGCCCGGCCAGCCGGCATCCTTGTGCGCCCTGACCGACAGCCGCTTCAGCAGCGCGATCATACCGGGATAGCCCCAGTTGCGGTTGCGCGACAGCCGCATCACCTGCCAAGTCTCGCCGTTGATCGGCATCTGCGCCGCGCCGGCGAGGCAGCCTTTGGAATAGGAGCCGATCACCCGCGTCGGCGTCGCCGTCGGCAGCACCTTGCGCGCGAACAATTCCTTGGCGCCGAGCTTGGGATCGTTGGGATTGGCGAGCGGCGGCAGCGGCTTCGGATTGACCGAGCCTCTGTCCTGCGCCGACGCGGCGTCGGCACCAAGCGATAGAGCTGCAAGAATCAGCAGGGTCAATATCGGGCGGGACGTCATGGGATTCACTCGAAGGGCAATCAGCGTAACATGGATTCGACGTTCCGCGAGCCGCTGTGACATCGCAATTGGTTGATCTCCAGCACGAACAGGCACGTGATGAACTTCAATGGAGTAGCAGCCACCATGAACCCTGTGCTCCCTCTCTCGCTTGCGGGAGAAGTGGAAAAAATTCGCCAGCCTCACTGCATCTCGATGTTGGCCGACTTGATCACCGTGCCCCAGCGGTCGACCTCGCTGCGCAGATATTTGGCCGTCCGCTCCACCGAGCCGCCATAGATTTCCGCGGAGAGCTTTCGGAAGTTGGCCTGGATATCGGGCCGGGCCAGCACTTCGTTGATGTCGGCATTGATCTTCTCGACGATTGCCTTCGGCGTCCCGGGCGGGGCCACGATCGCGTACCAGGCGACCGCTTCGAAGCCCGGCAGCGTTTCGGCGATCGTCGGCACGTTGGGCATGGACGGCAACCGTTTCGGCGAGGCCACCGCCAGCAGCTTGAGCTTGCCGGCCGTCACCAGCGGCAGCGTGACGCCGAGATTGTCGAACATCAGGTCGACGTCGCCGGCGAGCAGGCCCTGCAGCGCCGGCACGGTGCTGCGATAGGGGATCTGGCGCAGCTTCACCTTCGCCATCGTCTCGAACAGTTCGGAGCTCAGATGCGACGTGGTCCCGCTGCCGAGCGTGGCGGCTGTGAGCCCGTCGGGGTTTGCGCGCAGATGATCGATCAACTCCGCCACGCTGGATGCCTTGATGCCGTTGGGGCGGACGAAGATCGCGTTCGGCACCTGCGCCATCACGATGATCGGTTCGAACTTCGCCGGATCAAAGCCGAGCTTCCGATAAAGATTCTGGTTGATGACGAGCGGCGGCGGCGGCGCGGAGAGCAGGGTGTAGCCGTCGGGGGCGGCATTGTAGACCTCCTCGGCCCCGACATTTCCGGCTGACCCGGTCTTGTTCTCGATCACGATCGGCTGGCCCCATTTGCGCGACAGCCAATCCGCCACCAGCCGCGGGACCGCGTCCGCCGTGCCGCCGGCGGAGAATGGCACGATGATCCTGACGGTGCGGTCCGGATAGTCTCCGGCAATGCCGGGACCAGATGTCAGCAGCAGCGCCAGCGTCGCCGCCAAGAGAGTGCTGATGGTGAGAGATCGATTGTGCGTGCCCTGGCGCATCGGGTCCCCTCCCCGAGGCGATGCTCGCGCCTCGTCCGCCGTCTGCAACTTGGCGTCCCCTGCGATGGAGGATAGCCCGAACCGGCAGGCGGCCGAAGCCTTTTTGGCGGCAGCAGATGTCGCGCCGCCTCATCATTGGTTCGATGCAGGCTCGCGGCTTAACCGGGCATTAACCCTGTCGCGCAATGACGCAATTTCGTGCGGAATACGCGCCATTGGTGCATCCGCAGCATCGCTACCCGGATCGCGGGAAAATTGGCTCCGCGCGCTTGGTTGATTTGCCGGTTGGATTTGCTTTTCAGCCCCTCCGAGCCGCCCGCCGGTATTCAGGGATGCGGAAGTCCGCCTCCTAAACAGGCAGCTCGGAGTCCGGTTCTATTCTGAGAACCGGCGGAATATACCATTTTTTCAGACACTTATCGGAGAAGCATGCTCGACGGGAGTGCGTGTGGCGGAAAGTCGATGCCGAAGATGGGGCCAAGAGCGGCTAAGAAACTGAAGCGCAAAGTGGCGGCGAGAATTCCCGGCCGTCCCGTCAAACCCGATCCGAAGCTTTCAGGCGGCCGGCGGCGCGTTCCATCCGAGATCGGCGAGATCGTGCGCAAGCGCGCCGAGACTGAAGCGGCGATTGCGGATGCGCGCCGCTCCAACGAACGCCTGCGCGAGGCGATCGACATCCTGCCGCAGGGCATCGTGTTCCTCGATGCCGAAGGCCGCTACATCCTCTGGAACAAGAAATATGCCGAGATCTATCGCCGCAGCTCCGACCAGTTCGAGCACGGCGCGCGGCTGCAGGACACGCTCCGGGTCGGCGTCGCCCGCGGCGATTACCCCGAGGCAATCGGCCGCGAAGAGGCGTGGATCGCCGAGCGGCTGAAGAAGCTCTATCAGCCCGGCGAGCGGCATGAGCAGAAGCTTGCCGACGGCCGCGTCGTCCTGATCGAGGAGCGGCTGACGTCGGATGGCGGCGTCGTCGGCCTGCGCGTCGACATCACCGAATTGAAGCAGCGCGAAGCGTCGTTCCGCCTGCTGTTCGACGGCAACCCGGTGCCGATGATCCTCTGCTCGCTCGACGGCGAGCGCATCCTTTCCGTCAACGATGCCGCAGCCGAGCATTATGGCTTCAGCCGCGCCGAATTCGAGAAACTGACCATTCGCAGCCTGCAGGCATTCGATACCGAACTGCCGTGGATCGGCGGCCGCGACGGCGACGAGCAGGCGGCGCGGACCTGGAAGCATGTGCGGGCCGACGGCACGCTGATCGATCTTGCGATCTATTCGCGCGAATTGATGCATGGCGACCAGCCCGCGGTGCTGCTGGCGCTGATGGACATGACCGAGCGCAAGCGCGCCGAGGCGCGGCTTGCCTTCATGGCCCAGCATGACGGGCTCACGGCGCTACCCAATCGCAATCTGTTGCGCCAGCAGATGGACGACATGCTGCTGCACACCCGCCGCAGCGCCGAGAAGGTCGCGGTGCTGGTGCTCGGCCTCGACAATTTCAAGGCCGTCAACGACACGCTCGGTCATGGCGTTGGCGACAAGCTGTTGCGCGGCGTCGCAAAGCGCCTGCGCTCAACCTTGCGCGAGGAAGATGCGCTGGCCCGCCTCAACTCCGATGAGTTCGCGATCGTCCAGAGCGGCGTGTCGCGTCCGGAGGACGCGGTGCTGCTCGCGAAGCGGCTGTTGGAAGCGATCGGCGAACCCTATCTGCTCGACGCCCATTCCATCGTGATCGGCGCCAGCATCGGCATTGCGATGTCGCCCGGCGACGGCGATGAATCCGAGAAACTCTTGAAGAGCGCCGACATGGCGCTGTCGCGCGCCAAGAGCGAATTCCGCGGCACCTTCTCCTTCTTCGAGGCCGAGATGGACGCGCGCGCCCAGACCCGCCGCAAGATCGAGATGGATTTGCGCGATGCGATCCAGAACGATGGCTTGCGGCCGTTCTACCAGCCGCTGGTCGATCTCTCGAGCGGCCGCATCACCGGCTTCGAGGCGCTGGTGCGCTGGCCGCATCCCGAGCGCGGCATGATCTCGCCCGGCGAGTTCATCCCCGTTGCGGAAGAGACCGGCCTGATCAATCCGCTCGGCGGCTTGATGCTGCGGCGCGCCTGCAACGACGCGGCGCATTGGCCTGACGATGTCCGCGTCGCCGTCAACCTGTCACCGCTTCAGTTCCGCACCGGCAATTTGTTGTCGCAGGTAACGGAAGCGCTGAAGCATTCCGGCCTGCCGGCGCGGCGGCTCGAGCTTGAGATCACCGAGACGCTGCTGCTGGAAAAGAGCAGCCAGGTGCTGGCCACACTGCACGCGCTGCGCGCGCTCGGCGTGCGCATCTCGATGGATGACTTCGGCACCGGCTATTCCAGCCTCAGCTATTTGCGCAGCTTCCCGTTCGACAAGATCAAGATCGACCAGTCCTTCGTGCGCGACCTCGGCTCCAATCGCGATGCGCAGGCGATCGCGCGTTCGATCATCAGCCTCGGCAAGGGCCTCGGCGTCACCATCACCGCCGAAGGCGTCGAGACCGAAGCCGAGCTGAGCTGCCTGCGCGCCGAAGGTTGCCACGAGGGCCAGGGCTTCCTGTTCAGCCGCGCCAGGCCCAATGCCGACATCGTCAGCCTGCTGCAGGCGCAGCGCGGCGGAACGGACGACGAAGCCGCGCTGGTGGCGTGAGCCGATTCGTAGGGTGGGCAAAGCGCAGCGTGCCCACCATCACGAGCGGAGTGCTGATGGTGGGCACGGCGCGTTGCGCCTTTGCCCACCCCTACGCAGCTTTCAGCCGTCATTGCGAGGAGCGATAGCGACGAAGCAATCCATCTGCCCGCATACGCGGAGGCATGGATTGCTTCGCTCCGCTCGCAATGACGGGTTGTTCACCGTGTGGTCGGCGGCCCCCTGAGATCGCCTGCGAGGATCGCGCGGCCGGCGTCCTCGTAATGTGTGTCGCGGGCCTGGATCTGCTGCGCGATCGCGTGCATGTCGCGGAAGCGGCGCTCGAACTTGTTGGCGGCGAACACGGCCGTGGCGCCGGCCATGTGATAGGCGGTATCGACCACGGCTGCCGATTGGTGGATGGTCCAGGTCGAGGCGACGCGCAGTGCCACGCGCTGGCCTTCGGTGAGCGGATTGCCACGCTCGAGATCGCGCCAGACCTCGGCAGCAGTCGCATAGAGATAGGCGCGCGCGGCGCGCAGGCTCGCCTCCGTGCGTCCGATCAATCCCTGCACCGCATTGTTCTCGCGCATCGCTTTCAACCCTTGGGGCGTCTTGCCGCGCGAAAGCTCGATCGCCGCATCGAGCGTGGCGCGCGCGACGCCGAGCGCGGTCGCCGCAAAGCCCATGCCGAACACCATGTTGGTGGAAAGCTTGTACAGCGGGCCATCTTCGCGCAAGGCCGAAGGATCGTCGCGCAGCGCGGCGAATTTCTCCGGGATGAACAGATCCCCCACCGAATAGGAATCGGTGCCGGTGCCCTTCAGCCCGATCACGTCCCAGACGTCGTGCATCGTGGCGCTGGCCGCCGGAAACAGGATGGTGCGGATTTCCATCGAGCCGTCAGCTTTCTTGCGGGGCAAGTCGTCCTGCTCGACCACGCGCACATGCGCCCCCAGCCAGCTCGCCTGCCGCGAGCCCGAGGCAAACTCCCAGCGCGCATTGGCGATATAGCCGCCCGGCACCGCCTTCACCTCATGCGCGATCGCGCCCCAGGCCAGAATGCCCGGCGCGACGTTGAAGATCTCGTTCGCCGCATCGGGCTCGAGATAGGCCGCGGTCATCGCGCAGACGCTGCATTGTCCGAGGCACCAGGCGGTGGAGGCATCGGCCTTGGCGACCTCCTCCTGCATCTGCATGAACGCTTCCAGCGTCGCCTCGCTGCCGCCGAAGCGTTTCGGCAGCAGCGCCCGGTACAGCCCGTTGTCGACGAGCGCCGATGTCACCGCACCCGTCAGCCGCCGCGTCCGCTCGATCTCGTCGGCATCTCGTGTGATCAACGGCGCCAGCGCGCGCGCCTTATCGGCGAGATCGAATCCTTCCACCTTGCTCATGCGTTTCCTCGCTGTTCTTGTTTTGTTGAGCGGGAACACGATGGTGGCCTATCCGATGGGAGAGGGCAAGGTGGCTAATCTCCAACGCTGTCATTCCGGGGCGCGCGTAGCGAACCCGGAATCCATCAGGCGACATAACCGGTGGAGAAATGGATTCCGGGTTCTCGCTGACGCGAGCCCCGGAATGACAACAAGCCTCAGCTATCCACCTTCAGCGCGGCAATGAAAGCTTCCTGCGGGATGTCGACCTTGCCGAACTGCCGCATCTTCTTCTTGCCTTCCTTCTGCTTCTCCAGAAGTTTTCTCTTACGCGTGATGTCGCCGCCGTAGCACTTGGCGGTGACGTCCTTGCGCAGCGCGCGGACGGTTTCGCGGGCGATCACCTTGCCGCCGATCGCCGCCTGGATCGGGATCTGGAACATGTGCGGCGGGATCAGTTCCTTCATCTTCTCGACCATGGCGCGGCCGCGGCCCTCCGCGCGGGTGCGGTGCACCAGCATCGACAGCGCATCGACCGGCTCGCCATTGACCAGGATCTGCATCTTGACGAGATCGGCCGCCTTGTAGTCGGTCAGATGATAGTCGAACGAGGCATAACCCTTGGAGACCGATTTCAGCCGGTCGTAGAAATCGAACACCACTTCGTTGAGCGGCAAATCGTATTTCACCATCGCGCGGCTGCCGACATAAGTCAGCTCCTTCTGCGCGCCGCGCCGGTCCTGGCAGAGTTTCAGCACGCTGCCGAGATATTCGTCCGGGGTGAGGATGGTGGCCTCGATCCAGGGCTCGTCGATCTCGGCGATCTTGACCACGTCGGGCATGTCGACGGGGTTGTGGATCTCGATCTCGCTGCCGTCGGTGAGCTTCATCTTGTAGATGACGCTCGGCGCGGTCGCGATCAGGTTGAGATCGAACTCGCGCGACAGCCGCTCCTGGATGATCTCCAGGTGCAACAGCCCGAGGAAGCCGCAGCGGAAGCCGAAGCCCAGTGCGGCCGAGGTCTCCATCTCGAACGAGAAGCTGGCGTCGTTGAGCCTGAGCTTGCCCATCGCCGCGCGCAGGGTTTCGAAATCGTCAGCGTCAACCGGGAACAGGCCGCAGAACACCACCGGGACCGCCGGCTTGAAGCCCGGCAGCATCTCCTTCACCGGGTGGCGGTCGTCGGTGATGGTGTCCCCGACGCGCGTGTCTGCGACTTCCTTGATCGCGGCGGTGATGAAGCCGATCTCGCCGGGGCCGAGTTCGTCCACCTGCTGCATCTTCGGCGTGAAGAAGCCGACGCGCTCGACGTCGTAGGCTGCGCCGGTGCCCATCATGCGGATGCGGCCACCCTTCTTCATCACGCCGTCGACGACGCGGATCAGGACGACCACGCCGAGATAGACGTCATACCAGCTATCGACCAAGAGCGCCTTCAACGTGGCATCCTTGTCGCCCTTCGGCGGCGGCAGGCGGGTGACGATTGCCTCCAGGACATCGGGCACGCCGAGGCCGGTCTTGGCCGAGATCATCACGGCGTCGGAGGCGTCGATGCCGATCACGTCCTCGATCTGCTGCTTGACCTTCTCGGGCTCGGCCGCGGGCAGGTCGACCTTGTTCAGGACCGGCACGATCTCGTGGTTGTTGTCGAGCGCCTGGTAGACATTGGCGAGCGTCTGCGCCTCGACGCCCTGGCTGGCGTCGACCACGAGCAGGGAACCTTCGCAGGCCGCCAGCGACCGCGAGACCTCGTAGGCGAAGTCGACATGGCCGGGCGTGTCCATCAGGTTGAAGATGTAATCCTTGCCGTTCTTGGCGCGGTATTTCAGCCGCACCGTCTGCGCCTTGATGGTGATGCCGCGCTCTCGCTCGATGTCCATGGAATCGAGCACCTGTTCCTTGCCCGCCATCTCGCGGTCCGACAGGCCGCCGGTCATCTGGATCAGGCGGTCGGCCAGCGTCGATTTGCCATGGTCGATATGGGCGACAATGGAGAAGTTGCGGATGTTCGGAATAGGGACGGTCGTCATGGGGCGCGAGATAGCATTCGCACCCCGAAGCGGCAACCACATTGCGGAATTTTGAGGCGGTTTCACCTCTCCCGCTTGCGGGGGAGGTCGGCGCGCCAGCGCCGGGTGGGGGCTCTCTCACCTGCAAGGAAGGCGTGAATCGCGACACCCCCACCCCAGCCCTCCCGGAGCGAGCTTTGCTCGTCTCTTCCGCAAGCGGGAAAGGGAGCGCGGCATCGTTCCCTCACGCCAAGCTGATTTCATTCGCCCGTAAAACAGGCTAGGCAGGGGCCATGGCGACTGCATCAATCCTGCCCGCGGCGGCGCGCGCAAAACGGAAATTCTCGATCTCGCGCCTGGCGGCGTGGCTGGTGGCGCGCGCAACCGATCCCGTCACCGGATTATGGTTCGTCACCGGCTTTGCGCTCGCTCATGCCGTGCTGTGGACGCTGATCCTCGTCAATCTGAAGTCCGCGCAGGACATCCATATGGACGTCGCGGAGGCCTTTGCCTGGGGCCAGAAATTCCAGCTCGGCTATGGCAAGCATCCGCCGCTGTCCGGCTGGGTCGCCGGCCTCTGGTTCCGCATCTTCCCGGTGACCGATTGGGCGACCTATGCGCTGGCGATGGCGGTCATCGCCGTGAGCCTCGTCGTCTGCTGGCTGATCGCGCTCCGTGTCGTCGACCGCCGCCGCGCCTTCTTCGTCGTGGTGATGCTCGCGCTCTATCCGATCTTCAACTTCAAGGGCTACAAGTACAACGCGGACCTGCTGCAGCTTGCGACCCTGCCGCCGGTCGTGCTGGCCTATCTCTATGCGTTCGAGAAGCGCACCGCGATTTCGGGCATCTGGCTCGGCCTTGCCGGCGCGCTGGCGCTGATGACCAAATATTGGGTGCTGACCATGATCGGCGCCATCGGGCTGGCGGCGCTGATCCATCCCGAGCGGTTGCGCTTCCTGGCCTCGCCGGCGCCGTGGGTTGCGATCGCAACGCTGATCGTGGCGATGATTCCGCATATCGTCTGGCTGAGCGAGGCCCATTTCGCCCCGCTGACCTATGCCGGAGATGTCTATAGCATCGACAATCGCGCGGTCAGTCTGTACCTCGTGAACGGCTATATCGTCCACAATATCGGATTGCTCGCCGCCTGCATCGTGCTGGCGGCGCTGGCGCTCGGCTGGGGCGCGCTTGTGCGGCGGCCGTCGACCTTGTTCACGCGCAACTGGTCGCTTGGGCCGAATCCCGGCGTCAACCTCTCGCAGGCGCTCAACGTCTGGATCATCCAGATCATCGTCGCCATCGGGCCGCCGCTCGGCGCGCTGTTCTTCGAGATCTACATCAAGACCGACTGGGGCATCTCGCTGTTCTTCCTGACGCCGCTGGCGCTGGTCGCGATCCCCTGGCTGCGGATTCCCAAGATGGCGCTGTTTCGGATCAGCGCGATCTGGTTGGTGATCACCATCGCCATGCTGTTTGCGTCGCCGACCATCGCCAAGCGCGAGCTCGCGGCCGATCCGAACAGCGTCGCGAAATACGGCGCGCGTGCCGAGCTTGCGCGCGAACTCGCCGAAGCCTGGCACCGCAAATTCGCCTCACGCTGGGCGGCGGTGGCCGGCACCACGGAGGTGATCATGCCGCTGGTGTTCTACAGCCCCGATCATCCGGCGCCGTTCACGCCGGGCGAGGTCTGGGGCGCGGGTCTCACCAGCGAAGCGGAAGCCAAGCGCCTCGGCTTCATCGGCGTGTTCGATCCCAATGACGGACGCTTGCCGGCGTTCGAGAGCTGGATCGCCAAGAACGCGCCGCACGCCGAGCGCCTGATCATGACCACGCGCCGCTTCGTCCACGGCCATCCCGGCCCCGCCGTAAGCTGGAAAGTCTACATCGCGCCGCCAGCGCCGGACGTCCCAAAGTGACGACCTCATCCCGAGGAGCCGCGCCAGCGGCGTCTCGAGGGATGGGCCACGGACCACTCACTCTCCGTCATTCCGGGGCGCGACGAAGTCGCGAGCCCGGAATCCATTCCTCCACTTGTGCAGGCGGCGAAATGGATTCCGGGCTCATCGCTTTGCGATGCCCCGGAATGACAGCGGAGAAATTCGCCAGCGATTCCATGGTGATTTGCCCCGTCCAGCCCTCGCCAAAAAAACATTCCGCTTTCGCCGTCGGGCAAATCAGTGATTTAACTCCGCGCGTCTCACGCGAATGAGGGGCGGGTCGCGATCGTCACGAACGTTGCGGTGAGATGCGGTGGACGTGAAGCGTGTGACTGACGAGCACACGTATCACGGACGGCGAAGTCGTGTGGTCCTGGCGCCCCGACGCTGGCGCTAAGTTCTGTTCGTTGAGCAGTGTGACGGTGGCAAAAGAGCCCGGTCACCGGGGAGAGCACGAAGTAAGCCGTAACACCATCGCGCAGGGAAAGCCGGACTGCTTCGGTTGAACCTGTGGTCCTACCCCCGTGCTTTTTGTTGCACGGGACCCATGGGTGCAACCAGCACCCGGCTTTCCCTGCGCCCTCTGATTTCGAGGAGGGCGGAAAGTGACGCAAAGCTCGGGCGTAACGCGCCGCGAGAATGCGAACTCACATCCTCTCACCACACTCCACCGTCATGCCCCGCGCAGGCGGGGCATCCAGTATCCGGCGGCCTCTCGGCTCAAGCACTACCGCCTCTGGAATACTGGATCGTCCGCCTTCGCGGACGATGACAGCGGAGAGCTGTTTGACATGTGAATCAGACCTCACCGTCATTGCGAGGCGTGGCCGTGACGCGGGACACACAGCGCAACCCGCATAACGACCGTCCGTTTGCGCTGGTTGATCGGGCCGCATCCGCTCTCCATAGTGCGCCTGCAACAGCGAGGTTCCCTGCCGGGCGCCTTGGGATGGGAACGTCGATGAGTGCCACAACCAGCGATGAGATCGCCGACGGCGCGCGGGCGCGCGCCAATGTGCTGCGGCTGGCCGCAGCGCAGGCGCTGACCGGCGCCAATTCGGCCGTCATCTTCGCGACCGGCTCGATCGTCGGCGCGACGCTGGCGCCCAGCGTCTCGCTCGCGACCGTGCCGCTGTCGATGTATGTGCTGGGGCTTGCCGCCGGCACGCTGCCGACGGGGGCGATCTCGCGCGCCTATGGCCGGCGCACGGCGTTCATCATCGGCACCGGCTGCGGCGTGTTGACCGGCGTGCTCGGCGCCTTCGCCATCCTGCGCGGCGCATTCTGGCTGTTCTGCCTTGCGACCTTTCTCGGCGGGCTCTATGGCGCGGTGGCGCAATCCTATCGTTTCGCCGCCGCCGACGGCGCCAGTGCCGCGTTCCGGCCCAAGGCGGTGTCCTGGGTGATGGCGGGCGGCGTATTCGCCGGCGTGCTCGGTCCGCAGCTCGTGCAATGGACCATGGACATCTGGCCGCCTTATCTCTTCGCCTTCAGCTTCGTGGTGCAGGCGTTCGTCGCCCTGGTCGCGATGGCGGTGCTGGCCGGCGTTGATGCGCCAAAGCCCGCGGCGGTCGATCTGCATGGCGGCCGGCCGCTGCTCGAGATCGCGCGGCAGCCGCGGTTCATCGCCGCCGCGCTGTGCGGCATCATCGCCTATCCCATGATGAACCTGGTGATGACGTCCGCGCCGCTCGCGATGAAGATGTGCGGCCTCTCGCTCAGCGATTCCAATTTCGCGATTCAGTGGCACATCATCGCGATGTATGGCCCGAGCTTCTTCACGGGCTCGCTGATCGCCCGCTTCGGCGCACCGCGCATCGTCGCGCTCGGCCTGCTCCTGGAGGCGCTTGCGGCGACGATCGGGCTCTCCGGCCTGACCACGCTGCATTTCTGGGCGACGCTGATCGTGCTCGGCGTCGGCTGGAATTTCGGCTTCGTCGGCGCCTCCGCATTGGTGCTGGAAACGCACCGGCCGCAGGAGCGCAACAAGGTGCAGGCGTTCAACGATTTCCTGGTGTTCGGGACGATGGCGATCGGCTCGTTCTCATCAGGCCAATTGCTCGCCAATTACGGCTGGTCGGCGGTGAATCTCGTCGTGTTCCCGCCGGTGGTGCTGGGGCTCGCCGTGCTATGGATCGTATCGCTTGCGAAGCGGCGCGCGAAACTGCGCACCGCCGATGAGTTTCCGGAACCAACTATTTGAGGACTTGCTGACAACTGCTGACAGTTCGGTGGTGATCGAAATGATGATCTAGCAAGCCCTGCTAATGGTGTTCGTCATGGCCGGGCTCGTCCCGGCCATCCACGTCCTTGGCGGCCGAAAAGAACGTGGATGCCCGGGTCAAGCCCGGGCATGACGGCTAGACCAACAGACAAACGACAAGCAAGAACCGTGGACGCATCAACTCACACCAGCACCGACGAGACCGCGCTCCGCTACGACGGTTGGCGCATCGTGCTGGTCTGCTTCCTGCTCGCGACGTTCGGCTGGGGCCTCGGTTTTTACGGTCAGAGCGTCTATGTCGCCGAGCTGCAGCGCCTGCACGGCTGGCCGGCATCGCTGATCTCCTCCGGCACCACGTTCTTCTATCTCGCAGGCGCGGGGCTCGTCGTCTTCGTCAGCGAGGCGATCAAGGCGTTCGGTCCGCGGAGCTGCTTGATCGCGGGCACGATCGCGATGGCTGCGGCGGCGGTCGCGATCGGGCAGGTGCGCGAGCCCTGGCAGCTTTATCTTGCCGATGCCGTGCTCGCCTTCGGCTGGGCCGGCACCAGCCTCGGCATGATCACCAACACGCTCGGTCTGTGGTTCGACAAGAAGCGCGGCATGGCGATCAGCCTGGCGCTGAATGGCGCGAGCTTTGGCGGCATCGCCGGCGTGCCCCTGCTTATCGCCGGCATCGGATATTTCGGCTTCTCCGGCGCGATGACCGTGGCGGCCATCGCGACGGTCGCGGTGATGGTGCCGGTGATTGTGCTGTTCGTCGGCCGGCCGCCGGCGCATATCGAGGCGGTGGCGCTGTCGGCGGCAGGAGGGCCGTCGCCGACGCAGATCCGCGCCCGTGCGCTTCGCGATCTCGGCTTCCTCTCGGTCTCGATCGCGTTTGCCCTGGTGCTGTTTGCCCAGGTCGGCTTCATCGTCCACCTGATCTCGTTCCTGGATCAGGTGATCGGCCGCGAGCGCGCGGCGGTGGCGATGGCGCTTCTGACCGCGATGGCGGTGGTCGGTCGCGTGACGTTCTCCTTCGTGATCGACCGGCTCAATCAGCGATTGGCGTCGGCGCTGTCCTTCGTCAGCCAGGCCGTGGCGCTGCTCATCATCATCAACCTGCGCAGCGATTGGGTGCTGGTTGCGGCCTGCGCCGCCTTCGGCTTCTCGGTCGGCAACCTGATCACGCTGCCGGCCCTGATCGTGCAGCGCGAATTCGATCCGCGCTCGTTCGGGATTCTGGTGAGCCTGGTCACCGCCATCAACCAGATCACCTATGCCTTCGGTCCGGGCGTGGTCGGCTTGCTGCGCGATATATCGGGGAGTTACACGCTGCCGTTCTACGGCTGCATCGCGCTCCAGTTGATCGCGGCCGTGTTGGTCATGATCCGCGGGCGCGGCATTGCGTAGCCCGGATGGAGCGAAGCGAAATCCGGGAATCTTCCGAGGCGTCCCCGGATTGCGCTTCGCTCCATCCGGGCTACGAGGCTCAGACTTCCCGCTGCCGCAGCAAATCCTCGAGATCGAGCCGCTTGGTGAACATCGCAAGCGCACCGTCCGGCGTGCGCGGCCATTGCGCCTCGGGCCGGTCCCAATAGAGCTCGACGCCGTTCTCGTCGGGGTCGCGCAGGTAGAGCGCCTCGCTGACGCCATGGTCGCTGGCGCCGTCGAGTGCGATACCAGCGCTGAGCACGCGGTGGAGCGCGTCCGCGAGAGCTGGTCGGGTCGGATAGAGAATCGCGGTGTGGTACAGGCCGGTGGTGCCGGGCGGCGGCGGATTGCCGCCCTTGCTCTCCCAGGTGTTCAGCCCGATATGGTGATGGTAGCCGCCCGCCGAGATGAACGCGGCACCGGACCCCATGCGCTGCTGCACCTCGAAGCCAAGCACGCCGCAATAGAAGCTGAGCGCGCGATCGAGATCGGCGACCTTCAGGTGCACATGCCCGATCCGCGTGCCGGCGATGATGGGAGGATTTTGCGCCATGCTGCTGCTCCGGTTGAAAAACAGTATCTAGCGATGAACCGAACCGCGCGGTACCGGCCTATCCTGAAACCCTGTGTTTCCGGCAGCGTCCCTGGCTCACGCCAGTTCCGACACCTCGCCATCCGGCAAGCCGAATTCAAACGTGTTCAGCGTCATCGACACCATCGTGTAGTAGCCGCAGAGCCCGATGATCTCGACCACGCCGCGCTCGCCGAGCCGCGCGACCGCCTCATCATAGAGCGGCTGCGACAGCCCATGGCCTTCGTGCAGCGATTTCGCCACGTCGTAGATCATCCTGGCCTTGGGGTCGTCGAATTCGGGCGTGCGGCGGTCGCGGATGTCGTCGATGATTTTCGGATCGAGGCCGCCCTTCAGCGCGAGGCGCTTGTGCGCGAACCATTCGTAATGCGCGGTGAAGTGGCGCGCGGTGACGAGGATCGCGATCTCCGAAAGCTTTGGCGGGAAGATCGTGTTGAAACGGAGCATCTCGCCGAGCCGCGTAGCGTGGCGGGCCATTTCCGGGCTGTTGAGCCAGGCCATCATCGGCGCCGGCGCGGAGCCGCGCTTGCCGGCGACCGCCTCGTCATAGGTCTGTTTTTGCGCCTCGTTCATTTCGCCAGGCGAAAGCAGCTTCAGCCTCATGTCCGTTTCCTCTTGTTTTTCAATCATTACGCCAGCAAGCGAATACACCCGTTCCAGCCTCTGGGCCACCGGCGGCGGGCGCAGGGAGATATTGAATTCCACGGTCCGGCGGCTAAGGTCGTTTCAACAATTCGTCAGATGGAAACGCGCCATGGCCGATCTTGAAAAATTCCGCAGCGAAACCCGCGCCTGGCTGGAGCAGAACTGCCCGCCGGAGATGCGCAAGCCCATGACCTCGAACGACGACACGTTCTGGGGCGGTCGGAACGCAAAGTTCTCCTCCGAGCCGCAGCGGGTCTGGTTCGAGCGGATGCGCGACAAGGGCTGGACGGTGCCGCATTGGCCGAAGGAATATGGCGGCGGCGGGCTCGATGGCGAGGAGGCGAAGATCCTGCGCCAGGAGATGGCGGCGATCGGCGCGCGGCAGCCGCTGACCTCGTTCGGCATCTCCATGCTTGGGCCGGCGCTGCTCAAATACGGCACGGAGGCGCAGAAGAAGGACCATCTGCCGAAGATCACGGCCGGCTTGATCCGCTGGTGCCAGGGCTATTCCGAGCCGAATGCCGGGTCCGACCTCGCTTCGCTGCAGACGCGGGCCGAGGGCGACGGCGATGATTTCATCATCAACGGTCAGAAGATCTGGACGTCCTATGCCAACTATGCGGATTGGATTTTCTGCCTGGTGCGCACCGATCCAGCCGCGAAGAAGCATGACGGCATCAGCTTCATCCTGTTCGACATGACCTCGAAAGGTGTGTCGACAAAGCCGATCCTGTTGATCTCCGGCTATTCGCCGTTCTGCGAGACGTTCTTCGACAATGTGCGCGTGCCGAAGTCGCACGTTGTCGGCGCCATCAACCGCGGCTGGGACGTGGCGAAATATCTGCTGCAGCACGAGCGCGCGATGATCTCGGGCATGGGCGAGCGCGGCGTCGGCCGTCCGCTCGGACAGATCGCGGCGGACTCGATCGGCGCCGATACGCAGGGGCGGCTGGATGACGCGGTGCTGCGCAGCCAGATCGCGAGCTTCGAAGTCGATGAAGCGGCGCTCGCCGCGGCCGCCGAGCGCGCCGTTGATTTGGCGAAAGCGGGGCAGGCGCATCCGGCATTTTCCTCGGCGATGAAATATTACGGCACCGAGCTCAACAAGCGCCGCTACGAGATCCTGATGTCGGCCGGCGGCATCGACGCGCTGGAGTGGGAGAGCGAGCGCTCCCGCGGCGGCGCCCGGCCGCGCGCCTGGCTGCGCACCAAGGCCAATTCGATCGAGGGCGGCACCTCGGAGGTGATGCTCGGCATCGTCGCCAAGCGCATCCTCGATCTGCCCGGAGCTTGATACACCATGGCCCTCATCCTCAATGAAGAACAATCCATGCTGCGCGACAGCGCGCGCGGCCTCATCAGTGACAAGGCGCCGGTCTCGCATCTGCGCCAGTTGCGCGACAGCAAGGACGAAACCGGCTTCTCGCGCGAGCTCTGGAACACCTTTGCCGAGATGGGTTTCTCCGGCCTCTTGGTATCAGAACAATTCGGCGGCAGCGGGCTCGGCGCGGTCGAGGCCGGGATCGTGATGGAGGAGATAGGGCGCACGCTGATGCCGTCGCCGTTCCTTGCCACGTCTGTGCTTGCAGCCTCGGCGCTGTCGCGCGGCGGCAGCGAGGCGCAGAAATCGCAGCATCTGCCCAGGATTGCCGACGGCTCGCTGCTCGCTGCGCTCGCGGTCGATGAAGGCGCCAAGCATCGGCCGCTGCAGACCAGGATGCAGGCGATACGCAGTGGCAACGGCTTCAAGCTGAATGGCGACAAGGCGCTTGTCGTCGATGGCCATACCGCCGGTCTCCTGATCGTTGCGGCGCGCACGGCCGGTAGCGCCGGGGAGAAGAACGGGGTGACTCTGTTCCTGGTCGATCCGAAGGCCAAAGGGATTGCGAGAGAGCGCACCATCATGGTGGACTCCCACAACGCGGCGCGCATCGTGTTCGACAGTGTCGAGGTCAATGCCGACAGCGTGCTGGGGGAGGTCGACCAGGGCTATCCGCTGCTCGAAAGCGTGCTCAATGTCGGCCGCGGCGCGGTCGCGTCGGAAATGGTGGGTTTGAGCGAAGAGGTGTTCGGCCGCACCGTCGCTTACCTCAAGGAGCGGAAGCAGTTCGGCAAGCCGATCGGCGAATTCCAGGCGCTGCAGCACCGGGCTGCCCAGCTCTATATCGATATCGAGATCACCCGCGCTGCGGTCCTGAAGGCGCTGCAGGCGCTCGATGCTGATTTGGCCAATGCGGGCAGCGCCGTCGCCGTTGCCAAGGCGCGCGCCGGCACGACGGCGACGCTGGCCGTGCAGGAAGGCGTGCAGATGCATGGCGGCATGGGCATGACCGACCAGTTCGACATCGGCTTCTTCATGAAGCGCGCCCGCGTCTGCCAGGAGTTGTTCGGCGACAGCAATTTCCACGCCGATCAACTGGCCAGGGCAAAGGGGTATTGAACTCTATCCCGTCATTGCGAGCGAAGCGAAGCAATCCATCTCACCGCTTGCGGAGGCGTGGATTGCTTCGTCGCTGCGCTCCTCGCAATGACGGCGTATGTGGCCCCTACCGGATCGGCGGGGCGTATTGGATGCCGCCGGCGCTCCAGAGCTGGTTGAGGCCGCGCGGGATCTTCAGCTTCGACTCGCTGCCGACATTGCGGTCGTAGATCTCGCCGTAATTGCCGACGTGGCGGATGATGCGGGCGGCCCAGTCCTTGGTCAGGCCGAGGTCCTCGCCATAGGAGCCTTCGGTGCCGACCAGCCGCATCACCTCGGGCTTTTTCGATTTCATCGCCTCGTCGATGTTCTTCGAGGTGATGCCGAGCTCCTCGGCGTTGATCATCGCATAAAGCGTCCATTTCACGATCATCATCCAGTCGTCGTCGCGCAGCCGTACCACGGGCGCGAGCGGCTCCTTCGAGATGATGTCGGGCAGGATGATGTGGTCGTTGGGCTTGGAGAGGTTGAGCCTGAGCGCATAGAGCTGGGAAGCATCGGCGGTAAGGGTGTCGCACTGTCCGCTGTCATAGGCCTTGACGACATCCTCGAGCTTTCCGAACTTCATCTCCGTATATTTCATATTGTTGATACGGAAATAGTCGGCGAGGTTGAGCTGCGTCGTGGTCTCCGCCTGCACGCAGACCTTGCTGCCGTTCAAATCCAGTGCGGAATCGATGTTGCGCGAGCGCGGCAGCATGAAACCTTCGCCGTCATAATAGGCGACGGCCGGGAAATAGAGGTCGTAATTGGTCTCGCGCGACATGCTCCATGTCGAGTTGCGCGAGAGGATGTCCACCTTCCGGCTCTGCAACTCCTTGAAGCGCTCGCTGGCATCGAGCGGGATGAATTTCGCCTTGGACGGATCGTCGAAGATCGCGGCCGCCACCGCGCGGCAGAAATCGACATCGAAGCCGGTCCAGTTGCCCTTCTCGTCGGGGATCGAGAAGCCCGGCAGGCCCTTGTTGACACCACACAGCACCTCGCCGCGGCGAACGGTGCGCTTCAAAGCCTTGGTGTCGTATCGCTCATAGATGATGGCGGCGGCCGCAACCAGGGCCGCGACCGCGAGCCCGATCAGCAGGCCGCCTCGAAATGTGCGCATCATTTATTTTCACCAGATGATGAGGGAAATAGGGCGTCAGGAAGGGAGGCAGAGACGGTTACAGTTCGGGCTTCTGCCGGACGATCACCTTGGTGCCGACGGGGACGCGATCGTAGAGGTCGGCGACATCAGCATTGACCAGCCGGAAGCAGCCGGAGGAGATGGCAGTGCCGATGGTATTGGGCTGGTTGGTGCCGTGGATGCGGTAGACGGTGGTGCCGAGATACATCGCGCGGGCGCCGAGCGGGTTGCCGGGGCCGCCGGCCATGAAGCGCGGCAGGTAGGGTTGGCGTGCGATCATTTCCGGCGGCGGCGTCCAGTCCGGCCATTCCGCCTTGCGGGTGATGTTCAGGAGACCCTGCCACTGGAAGCCTTCGCGGCCGACGCCGATACCGTAACGGATGGCGCGGCCGTTACCCTGGACCAGGTAGAGATGGCGCTCCTTGGTCGAAATGATGATGGTTCCCGGCGCTTCGTTGGTGCGGTAGTAGACCACCTGCTTGCGCCATTCCGGATCGAGCTCGACGTTATCGTCGGGGACCAGGCCTGGCTGATCGCCGACGTCGGGCGCCTGGGCCTGGCTTTGCGAGGCCGAAAGCATCAGGCCGCCTGCGGCAATGACCATCCAGATCAGGTGACGAAGTTTCGTCATACAAAGCTCTCCTCGTTGGCGCGGGGCCAAATGCATTGATGCTCCACCCAAATCAGGAAGCATCAAATCTCAGTGGCAGCTTGATGGCAAGTTTGGGGCAAAGGAGGTAGCTGGCTGGAATACCTGCGATTTCCGTCATGGTGCTGTAGCCGAGCCGTCTTATTTCGGTGCGATCCAAAGCCGCAGGCCGAACGAAATCAACGCCACGGTGCCGACGCCGCCGAGCCAAAGCGCGGCGAACCAGATCAGGCGCTTCGCGAGCGGGCGTGGATTCTCCTCGCGTGGCATCAGTGATACCCGCCCCCAGGCCGCACCTTGCCGCGAAATACCCAATACGCCCAACCCGTGTAGGCGAGGATCAGCGGAATCAGGATCGCCACGCCGACCAGCATGAAGATCTGGCTGTTGGGGGGCGAGGCCGCCTCCCAGATCGTGATGCTCTGCGGCACGATATAGGGATACATGCTGATGCCGAGGCCGACATAGGACAGCAAGAATAACGCCAGCGTCAGGAAGAACGGCTGGTAGTCATATTTGTTCGCAAGACTGCGCAGCAGCAGAGCGGTGATGGCCGCCACCGCGAGCGGCACCGGCGCGGTCAGGATGATGTTCGGCCAGGTGAACCAGCGCTGGGTATATTGCACGCTGAGGAATGGGGTTGCGAGGCTGACGGCAACGATCGCGCCGAGCATCGCGAACAGCAATACCCAACTCAATTGATAGGCCTTGTCGCGCAGCGCGCCTTCGGTCTTCATCACCAGCCAGGTCGCGCCCAACAGCGCGTAACCCACCAACACCGATATTCCGGTCAGCACGCTGAACGGCGTCAGCCAGTCCCACCAGCCGCCGGCATATTGCCGGCCCTCGACATGCACACCCTGCAGAATGGCGCCGAGCGCAACGCCCTGCGCCAGCGCCGCCACCAGCGATCCGCCGAAAAAGGCGACGTCCCAGCGGTTGCGTTCGCGTTGCGTGCGCCAGCGGAATTCGAACGCAACCCCGCGGAAGATCAAGCCGACCAGCATCGCGATAACGGGCGTATAGAGCGCCGGCATCAGCACGGCATAGGCAAGCGGAAACGCCGCCATCAGGCCGCCGCCGCCGAGCACCAGCCAGGTCTCGTTGCCGTCCCAGACCGGCGCGACGCTGTTCATGATGACGTCGCGATCCGCCTTCCTTGGAAACAGCGGAAACAGGATGCCAAGGCCGAGATCGAAGCCGTCCATGACGATATAGACGAACACCGCGAAGGCGATGATGAAGGCCCAGACGATGGCAAGATCGATCATGACGCGCTCTCCGCTGCCGCGGCAGCGGCCGGCGTTATGCCGGCAGCGCGGGCGGGTACGTCGCGCGGCGGCCCCGCTTCGCCCGGGTGTGGCGGCGCCGCCATCAGCCGGAGCAGATAGATCACGCCCGCCGTGAACACCGCGAAGTAGACGATGACGAAAGCGAGCAGCGAAGAGCCGACCGCAGGCGCAGCGAGCGGGGAAGCCGAATCGGCCGTCCGCAGCAGGCCGTAGACCGTGAATGGCTGCCGCCCGGTCTCGGTGGTGATCCAGCCCGCCAGCACCGCGATGAAGCCCGCCGGCCCCATCAGCATTGCGAAGCTGTGCAGGAAGCGCGAGGAATAGAGCTGACCGCGCCAGCGCATCCATGCGCTCAACAGGCCGAGCCCCATCATCAGAAAGCCGAGCCCGACCATGATGCGGAACGACCAGAAGGTGATCGGTACCGGCGGCCAGTTTTCGCGCGGCACGGTATCGAGGCCGGCCATCGGCGCGGTCGGCGAATGCTTCAGGATCACCGATCCGAGCTTGGGGATCTCGACGGCGAAGTCGACCCGGCCGGCCGTCTGGTTGGGCCATCCGAACAGAATAAGCGGCGCGCCGTCCTTGTGGCTCTGGTAGTGGCCTTCCATCGCCATGATCTTCACGGGCTGATGCTCCAGCGTGTTCAGCCCGTGCTGGTCCCCGGCCAGAATCTGGATTGGCGCCACGAAAGTCGCCATCCACATCGCCATCGAGAACATCACGCGCGGGCCGGCGAGATGCTGGTCACGCAGCAGATGGTAGGCGCCAACCGCGCCGACCACGACCGCGGTGGTCAGATACGCCGCGAGCACCATGTGCACGAGGCGATATGGAAAAGACGGGTTGAAGACCACCTTGAGCCAGTCGGCGGCCACGAACTGGCCGCTCGCATTGACGGCGTAGCCGGTCGGCGTCTGCATCCAGGAATTGGACGAGAGGATCCAGAATGCCGAGATCAGCGTGCCGATCGCGACCATCAAGGTTGCGAGAAAGTGCAGCCGGGGACCGACGCGGTTCAACCCGAACAGCATCACGCCGAGGAAGCCTGCTTCGAGGAAAAACGCGGTCAGGACCTCATAGGCCATCAGCGGTCCGATGACGGGCCCGGTCTTGTCGGAGAAGGCCGACCAGTTGGTGCCGAACTGGTAGGACATCACGATGCCCGACACCACGCCCATGCCGAATGCGACCGCGAAGATCTTCAGCCAGTAGTGAAACAGGTTGATGAAGACCTCGCGCCCGGTCCAGAGCCAGAGCGCTTCGAGCACCGCAAGGTAGCTGGCGAGCCCGATCGAGAAGGCCGGGAATATGATGTGAAACGACATCGTGAAAGCAAACTGCGCCCGGGCGAGCGCAACCGCATCCCAGCCTTCGAACATGACGCGCTATCCATCGTAAATTACGACATGAGGTTATCACGCGTCCGATCGTAGTGAAAACATGTCAATATGACCAAGGCAGAGCGAGCGACCCCGGCGCGGACCTTGGCACGCCGGGTTTGACGATAGTACTTTAGGCCGTGTGGACAGTTACCTTATCCAGAGCAGAGTGGCGGCAATGGCGACGACGGCGAAGTAGTTTCGCGCG
>NZ_JBEGDB010000107.1:0-24944 GCF_043638955.1 Bradyrhizobium sp. 31Argb
GATAGAAAGGGATCAGGAGCGGTCAGTTTCCAACTAACAAACCGGTTCAAGCGGTCCCGCTCCGCGGGTCCATTTCACACACGGCCCAACGACGCTGGAGGCGATCCGGAAAGCCGGAACGCGCCTGATCTTCGAGCATGGCTATGAGGCCATGAGCCTGCGTCAGCTCGCCGCCGAGGTCGGCATCCAGGCGGGATCGCTCTACAACCACATCAGCACCAAGCAGGAATTGCTGTTCGACCTGGTGCAGCACCATATCAACGAACTGCTGCGTCAGCTCGATCTTGCGCTTGACGGCAAGACTGGCGCGGTGGAAAAACTCCGCGCCTTCGTCGCCTTCCACGTCAGCTATCACATGACGCGCAAGCGTGAGGTCTACATCGCCAATTCCGAGCTGCGCAGCCTGGAGCCGAAGAATTACGCTGCGGTCATCGCCTTGCGCGAGGCCTATGAGCGGCGCCTTGCCGACATCCTCGAAGAAGGCGTTGCGCAGGGCGTCTTCGACCTGGTGGACGTCCAGGTCGCGACCTTTGCGATCCTGGCGATGTTGACCGGGCCCTGCACCTGGTATCGGCCGGGCGGCCGGCTCTCGAAGGAAGCCATCATCGCCACCCATGAAAAGCTGGTGCTGTCGGGCATTGCGCCGCAGGCAGCCGCTCCCCCTGCCCGCTCTCCCCGCAAGGCCACCCGGCGCGTCGCCGCCGAATGACTCGCTCGTCAACGCACGAGGCATCCATGACAGAGCTCGACGAGATCGACCGGAAGATTTTGTCCGAGCTGCAGCGGGACGGCCGGCTGCGCTACAACGATTTGGCGCAACGGGTCGGCATCTCCGCGCCGGCCTGCCTGCGCCGCGTCCGCGCGCTGCGTAGCCGCGGCGTCATCAGGGACGTCCGCGCGAGCCTTGACGAGCGGACGCTCGGCTATGAGGTGGTGTCCTTTGTCTTGATTCAGTTGACCAGCCAGAACCAGGTTACGCTGGAGGCGTTCGAGGCATCGATCGCCCACCTGCCGCTGGTGCAGCAGTGCTGGCGCATTTCGGGCGAAGCGGACTTCCTGCTCAAATGCGTGGCAACCGGTGTGCAGGGCATGCACCAGCAGCTCCTGCAATTCTCTGTTATGGCCGAGGTGCGCACCATCAGGAGCTTTCCAGTGCTCGGCGTCTCCAAGGACGCACCGCTGCCGCTCCCCGACATTCCGACGCCGGCCGATCCGGCAGGGTCGCGCGACCGGTGACCGCGCCCTGGGCCGAGGCTGTCT
Organism: Bradyrhizobium sp. 31Argb; assembly: GCF_043638955.1. Lineage (NCBI taxonomy): Bacteria > Pseudomonadati > Pseudomonadota > Alphaproteobacteria > Hyphomicrobiales > Nitrobacteraceae > Bradyrhizobium > Bradyrhizobium sp. 31Argb. The sequence goes on from NZ_JBEGDB010000107.1 coordinate 1,261, forward strand.
GGGCTCCTTCCCCCTGAAAGGCCCTGAAAGGGGGAAGGCTGGGATGGGGGTCAGCCCCGGGCACCGGTGCCAATGGAGAGAGAATCCCCACCCGGTTTGCGCGTGTCACGCGCAAACCGACCTCCCCTTTTCAAGGGGAGGTGAAATGCAGCCAGAGCCCGCAGGACCCTGTTGCGGGCTTCAGTGCGTCCAGGGCTCGCCGCGCCGGAACGAGAAATTGTCGGCATAGGCGATCTGCCGGTGGAGGGATTCCTTCGGCTCGAGCACCTGGTAGGGGATGCCCTTGCGTTCGCAATAGGCGATCGCCTCTTCCTTGGTCTGGAAGCGCAGCGTGAGCTGCTGCTTCATGTCGCCGGACGAGGTCCAGCCCATCAGGGGCTCGACCATCCGCGGCTGTTCCGGCTCGTAGTCGAGCTGCCATTCCCTGGTCTTGGCACGCCCCGATTGCATCGCGTTTTTGGCGGGCTTAAAAATGCGTGCTGTCGTCATGGATCGTCGAACCTTCGGGGATTGTGCGACATGGAGCGTGTGGAGGGAACGCCCGGGATAGTATAAAAACACCTTTCACGGATGTGATGGGTGATTCCTGAACCCGGATGTTACCTTTCCGTCCGGTATAGCCATTCTACCGCGCTGTGACAATCTGGCCGCGGATGGGCTCGAGTGCCTCGCGGCGCGGCCTTCTCGAAAGCATCACTTCGAAGCGGGACCCATGAAAATCAACGCCACCCTGCCCGAAAAGGGACGCGACCTCCGGCTCGACCTGTTTCGTGGGGTCGCGAACTGGGCAATCTATCTCGATCATATCCCCGACAATGTGGTGAATTGGATCACCACGCGGAACTACGGCTTCAGCGACGCCGCCGACCTCTTCGTCTTCATTTCCGGCTATACCGCCTCCTTCGTCTATGCCCGGATGATGCTGGAGCGCGGCTTCGTCGTCGGCGCGACCCGGCTGACCAAGCGCGTTTGGCAGCTCTACGTCGCCCATATCATCCTGTTCGTGATCTACATCGCCGCAATCAGCTACCTGGCGTTGCGCTTCGGCGATTCCAACCTCATCAACGAGTTCAACGTCGCCGGCCTCGTCGATAACGCGACCGAGACCCTGCGCCAGGGCCTGTTCCTCAAATTCAAGCCGGTCAACCTCGACGTGCTGCCGCTCTACATCGTGCTGATGGGCCTGTTCCCGCCAGTGCTCTGGTTCATGCTGCGGCAACCGAACCTGACCATGCTCGCCTCGATCGCGCTGTGGCTGGTATCGCGCCAGGTGGGTTGGAACCTGCCGGCCTATCCGGCCGGCGTCTGGTATTTCAACCCGTTCTGCTGGCAGGTTCTGTTCGTGTTCGGCGCCTGGTGCGCGCTCGGCGGCGCGCGCAAGAATGCCGACATCATCAACTCGCCCTATACGCTCTGGTTCTGCATCGCCTATATGATCTTCGCGCTGATCATGACCATGGCCGGCCGCTTCCCGGATTTCGGCGCCATGTTCCCGGACTGGCTCTATTCGGCCTTCAACCCGAACGACAAGACCAACCTTGCGCCCTACCGCTTCATCCACTTCGCGGTCATCGTCATCCTCGTGATCCGCTTCATCCCGAAGGACTGGTCGGCGCTGGAGTGGAAGGTGTTCGATCCGCTGATCGTCTGCGGCCAGCAGTCGCTCGCGGTGTTCTGCGTCGGCGTGTTCCTGTCCTTTGTCGGGCATTTCGAGCTGTCGATGAGCTCGGGCTCACTGCTCGCGCAGATCTTCGTCAGCGTCACCGGCATCGCGATCATGACGATCGTGGCCTACTACATCTCCTGGTCGAAACGGCAGGACAAGCCGCTGCCGAAAACGCCGCCGACGCCGGCGAAGGCAACGTAGCGCCATCCTCTCCCTCTCCCCGTTCTCCACGGGAAGAGGGTTGGGGTGAGGGGCCGCTTCCGCGAACACGGTAGCAGATGGATTCGCGGAGACTCCCCCTCACCCGGATTCAAGCTGCGCTTGAATTCCGACCTCTCCCCGCAAGCGGGGCGAGGTAGATCTCAGGACGGCGGCGGGGCGGTCGAGGCGACGATGCCAGCGACATCGCCATAAGTCCTGACCAGCGGCGCGACGACCTTGTGCATCCGGCCCTTCGACACGATGGTGTCGTGCAGGATCAGATTGTCGACCCCGGTGGCGAGGAAGCAGTTCACGGCATCCTCCGGCGTCTCGATGATCGGCTCGCCCTTGACGTTGAAGGAGGTGTTGATCAGCACCGGCACCCCCGTCAGCGCCTCGAACTCCTTCAAGAGCCGGTAGAGCCTGGGGTTGGTCGCCTCGCGCACGGTCTGCACGCGCGCCGTGCCGTCGACATGGACGATCGCCGGAATCTTGTCGCGCCACTCGGGACGGACGGGCTTGGCGATCAGCATGAACGGCGAATCCTCCTCGCCTTCGAAGATCTCCGTCATCCGCTCGGCCAGCACGAGCGGCGCAAACGGGCGGAACGCCTGCCGGTGTTTGACGCGGCTGTTGAGGATGTCCTTCATGTCAGCCCGGCGCGGATCGGCGATCAGACTCCGGTTGCCGAGCGCACGCGGCCCGAACTCGGACGGCCCCTGGAACCAGCCGATCACGCGCTGGTCGGCCAGCAGCTTGGCGGTGTCGCGGCAGATATCGTCGCTGCGCCTGATGTCCACCTGCACGCGCACCAAAAACTTCTGCAGCGCGGCCGCGACCTCCGCCTCGCTATAGGGCCTGCCGACGTAAGCGTGCTCCATTACGAAGTTGCGCCGCTGCTTCAGGATCTCGAGCCAGCCGTAATAGGCGCAGCCGATCGCGGTGCCGTCGTCGCCGGCCGCGGGCTGGATCCACACATTTTCAAAACCGGCTTCCCGCGCAATCCGTCCGTTGGCCACGCAATTCAGTGCGACGCCGCCGGCGATACAAAGGTTCTTCGCGCCCGTGGTCTCGCGCAGCCAGCGCGCGCGGGCGAGCAGCACGTTCTCGGTGTCGTCCTGCACGCGCCAGGCGATGTCCTCCCAGTGACGCATCGCCGGGTTCTTCTCCCAACTGCCGCTGTCGAGCAGATAGGGTTCGTGGAATTCGCTCGTCCAGGGCGGCACATACAACTTGCCGTCGTTCATATCGAGGAGATGCTTGACCTGCTCGCGGCGGCCATAGGGCGCAAGGCCCATCAGTTCGCCGCACTTGTTCCAGTCGCCGAACACGTAGGACGAGACGCGGCTGTAGAGCGCGCCGAGGCCCGGCATGTTGTAGAATTCGTCGCTGAGCATGCCGCGCGAAGGCTCCATGAAGACCTTCTTCAGGCATTCCAGCTTCTCGCCCGCGAAGTGGTAGTAGCTTTCGGATTCGCGCGCCAGCGGCGACGCCGCATCAGCATTCGGATATGTCTCCATGACGTCGGACTGATAGTTGCCGACGCCGTCGACCACCATCACCGCGCCCTCATCGAACGGCGACACCGCAAATGCGCTGTAGGCATGCGCCAGATGGTGGGAGACCGATCGCACCTTGCCCGAGGTCGAACGAAACAGCGGATGTTTGGACGCCTCCTGCCGCTCGGGATACGGAAGAAAGCCGGCCATGTCCTGATAGATCAGACGCTCTTCCAGCTCCGGCACCGGCAGGATGTAGCAATTGCTGACGACCAGATCGACGTCATCGAGCGTGATGCCCTCGGCCTTGAGGCAATAGTCGATCGCCTCCTTGTGGAATCCGGATGCGTGCTTCTCGCGCGTGATCCGCTCCTTGGCGATCGCAAAGGCGATCGCTCCGTCGCGCAACAGGCAGGCGCTGACGTCATGATCGTAGGTGTTGAGGCCGAGGACATAGGTGTGCTGCTTGGGCATGGGGACTCGTCAGGCGGGAATCATCGCGTGGCTTAGAAGCGCGATCGTGTCGACATCAAGTTCTCTGCGGGATTTTGTCGAAATCTTTTTCGTCTTGGTTCGGTAGCACACAAATCACTGGGTACGACGAAGATGAACAAGATGAACGATGGATGAACAGCAGGACAAACGATGCATTTCTGCAAGCGGGACCATAACTTGACCTTACCCGACCCGCCCAATAGAGTTTTTGCGAAGCGCAAGAACGTTCGACAAAATTTTGTCTTAGTGCATCTGAACTAGTGGCTGTCTCAAACGTCTAAGCAAGACAGTTCGGATTGTTTGGACGTATGGAAGTGACCGGGAGATTACTGAATGGTTAAACGCTACAATTTCCTGACGCGCTGCCTTGCCGCGGTGGCATTGCTGTTCGTCTATGTCGCCAGCACGTCGGCGATTCTGGTCGGTGCGACCACCTCGTCGGCGCAGGCGCAGTGGCGCGGGCGCGGCGGAGGTTATCGTGGCGGATATCGAGGCGGCGGATGGGGTTATCGCGGCGGCGGCTATCGCCGTGGCTGGTATCCCCGTGGTGGCTACGGCTACTATGGCGGGCCACGCTGCTGGTGGACCCCGCGCGGCGTTCGCGTCTGCAGGTAGCAGCGTTAGTCCGACGTTACCCGCACTGGATCGAAGGAAAAAATCAGGTGCGTCGGAAACGGCGCACCTGATTTTCTTTTGACAAGAGCTCTCCAGGCCAACGGGCTTCAGCTATCGAGGATCGCGACCGCCCGCGTCCAGCCGGCCGAAGCGCGCTCGATCTTTACCGGGAAGCACGACACCATGAAGCCGGTCGAGGGCAACAGTTCGAGATTGTGCAGCTTCTCGAGGTGGCAATAGCCGATGTGGCGGCCGGCCTTGTGCCCTTCCCAGATCAGGCTGGCGTCCCTGGTCTCGGCATACTTCTTCGCAGTGTAGACGAACGGCGCATCCCAGCTCCAGCCGTCGGTGCCGGTCAGCCGCACGCCGCGCTCCAACAGATACATCGTCGCCTCATAGCCCATGCCGCAGCCCGAGACGACGTAATCCTGCCGACCGAATTTCGCGCCGGCGCTGGTATTGACGACGACGATCTCGAGCGGCTGCAGCGTATGGTCGATCCGCTTGAGCTCCTCCTCGACGTCTTTGGCGGTCGCGACATAGCCGTCCGGCAGATGCCGGAAGTCCAGCTTGACGGCGGGCTGGAAGCACCATTCCAGCGGCACCTCGTCGATGGTCCAGGAGCGCTCGCCGCGATTCATCGTGGGATGGAAGTGCCAGGGCGCATCCAGATGCGTGCCATTATGGGTGGAGAGATTGACCTGCTCGACCGCCCAGCCCTGCCCGTCCGGCAGCTCTTCCGCTCGTAACCCCTGGAAGAATTCCAGCATGCGCGGCAGGCCCTGCTGGTGATCGATATACTGGATGGTCGGGTGGTTGCCCGGCGGATCGGCCGGCACGTCGTTCTGCAGGGGAACGGAGATGTCGATCAGTTTGCGTGCCATGGGGGCTCCTCGGTTTCTAGTGAGCAGTGAGTAGGGTGGGCAAAGCGACTTCTTGCACCGTCATTCAATCAAACACCGGCGGAAGCGTGCCCACCATCAACACTCCGCTCGTGATGGTGGGCACGCTTCGCTTTGCCCACCCTACGGCATTTACCAATGGTTAGCTTTACCGAAGCCGCCACAGGAACGTCATCGACCAGCCTTCATTGACGTGCACAGGAGTGCGGATGAAGAACGAGTTCGACACAATCGACCAGACGCTGGACGAAATGCTGGTGAACCTGGGCGCCATCGTGCTCAAGCTCGCCTCGGTGTCGAAGACCGCGGCGGAGCGGCGGGCGCTGGCCCAATCCGTACATCAGTACACGGTCTGCGCCGAGCGATCGAGCGATCCCCGAGTCCAGCGCCTGCGGGTGGAACTCGAGGCGACACTCCAGCCTCCGCTGAAACTGGTCTCCAGCCGGTAGCGCCGGCCGCACCGTACCGTTTGGCCGCACGCCCCCTGGTCAAAAGCGCGGCATCGCAGTTTCGTCAAACGCCGCCGCTATAATCTCACATTTCCTGCGCCGGAACGGCGCTGATCCGCGCCCGTTGTCATCGGACAGATGGCGCAGCAAGCGCATGCTCGAATGGCGCCGGGATCGAGGATGGCTTGGATGCGGTTGACCTGGGTCAACACCCGCACCGCTCGGGAATGGACAGTGGCGCGTCCGGCAAAGCCGTCACGATTGGCAATCGTCGCCAAGAAACAACGAGGCGTTCAATGCAAGATGTAAGCAGCACGTCCGCCGTTCTCGATAGCGCCGAACTCGATCTGCTTGATCGGTACTGGCGCGCCGCCAACTACCTCTCGGTCGGCCAGATCTATCTGCTCGACAATCCCCTGCTCCGCGAGCCGCTTCGCAAGGAACATATCAAGCCGCGCCTGCTCGGCCATTGGGGCACGACGCCCGGTTTGAATTTCGTCTATGCCCATCTCAATCGTGTGATCAAACACCGCGACCTCAACGTCATCTATATCTGCGGCCCCGGTCATGGCGGGCCCGGCATGGTGGCCAATACCTATCTCGAAGGCATCTACACCGAGATCTATCCAGATATCACGCGGGACGCCGACGGGCTGCGCAAGCTGTTTCGGCAGTTCTCCTTTCCCGGCGGCATCCCAAGCCATGCTGCACCGGAGACACCGGGCTCGATCCATGAAGGCGGCGAACTCGGCTATGCGCTCGCCCATGCCTATGGCGCGGCATTCGACAATCCCGATCTCCTGGTTGCCTGCGTCATCGGCGACGGCGAAGCCGAGACCGGCCCGCTCGCCGCCTCCTGGCATTCGAACAAGTTTCTCAACCCCGCGCGCGACGGCGCGGTGCTCCCGATCCTGCATCTGAACGGCTACAAGATCGCCAACCCGACCGTGCTCGGACGGATGAGCGACGAGGAAATCCGCCACCTGTTCCTGGGCTTTGGCCATGAGCCGATGTTCGTCGAGGGCGACGATCCCACGACGATGCACCGGCAGATGGCAGCCACCCTGGATGCGGCAACGGATCGTATTCGCGCCATCCAGCAGGCCGCGCGAGGCGCATCACCATCGCCGGAGCGGCCGCGATGGCCGATGATCGTGTTGCGCAGTCCAAAGGGCTGGACCGGCCCCAAGGAAGTCGACGGCCTCAAGGTGGAGGGATTTTGGCGCGCGCACCAGGTGCCGGTTGCCGAAGTCCGCAGCAATCCAAGCCATCTCGCGATATTGGAGCAATGGCTGCGCGGCTACCAGCCGGAAACGCTGTTCGACGAGCAAGGCAGGCTCGTTCCGGAGCTGCAAAAACTGGCGCCGGCAGGCGCGCGTCGGATGGGCGCCAATCCGCATGCCAATGGCGGGCTGTTGAAGCGTGAGCTGGAGCTGCCCGACTATCGCGACTTCGCCATCGAGGTCGCCACGCCCGGCGGCGTGATGAATGAAGCGACGCGCACGATGGGCAAATTCCTGCGTGACGTCATGAGGCGCAACGAGAGCACCCGCAACTTCCGCATCATGGGCCCTGACGAGACCGCCTCCAACCGGCTCGATGCCGTGTTCGAAGCGACCGATCGCGTCTGGATGGAGGAGATCGAGTCCTACGACGTCCATTTGTCCCGGGACGGCCGGGTGATGGAGGTCTTGAGCGAGCATCTTTGCCAGGGATGGCTCGAGGGTTATCTGCTCACTGGGCGACATGGATTGTTCTCCTGCTATGAGGCGTTCATCCACATCGTCGATTCCATGTTCAACCAGCACGCCAAATGGCTGAAGGTCTCCCGCGGCCTGCCCTGGCGGCGCCCGATCGCCTCGCTGAACTACCTGCTCACCTCACATGTCTGGCGGCAGGATCACAACGGCTTCAGCCACCAGGATCCGGGCTTCGTCGATCTCGTTGCCAACAAGAAGGCGGACGTCGTCCGCGTCTATTTCCCGCCGGATGCCAACTCGCTGCTGTGGATCACCGACCACTGCCTGCGCACCTACGACCGCATCAACGTCATCGTGGCCGGCAAGCAGCCCGCGCCGCAATGGCTGACAATCAAGGAGGCCGCGGTTCATTGCGAGGCCGGGATCGGCGCGTGGTCATGGGCCGGAACGGAAACACCCGGCAGCGACGTCGACGTGGTGATGGCCTGCGCCGGCGACGTGCCGACGCTGGAGACGCTCGCCGCCGTCGACATGCTCCGGAAGCAGATCCCCAAGCTCAAGATCAGGGTCGTCAACGTCGTCGACCTCATGGCCCTGCAACCGCGCGAACAGCATCCGCATGGACTGACCGACCGCGAGTTCGACACCCTGTTCACCCGCGACAAGCCGGTGATCTTCGCCTATCACGGCTATCCCTATCTGATCCACCGCCTCACCTATGCGCGCACCAACCACTCCGGCATTCATGTGCGCGGCTTCAAGGAAGAGGGAACGACGACGACGCCGTTCGACATGGTCGTGCTCAACGAGCTCGATCGCTTCCATCTGGCGATCGAGGTCATCAACCGCGTGCCGGGACTTGCGGCGTCAGCGGCCGCCGTCAAGCAGCATTGCCTCGATCGCCTGATCGAGCACGGCAAATATGTCCGCGCGCACGGCGAGGACATGCCCGATATCCGCGACTGGTCCTGGCCATATGGCACGGCCGCGAACGCCGGCGATTAATGCCCAATCACAAGCGTTGAGGCTGAAGAAGATGCCGAACGCCCTCCTCGTCCTCAACGCAGGATCGTCCTCGATCAAGCTGGCTCTGTTTGCGAGCGGCGGCTCAGGCGATCCCGCGCTGCTGTGCAAGGGCATGCTCGACCATCATCAGCATCAGCCGCGGATGGTCGTGAAGGACCTGCAGGGCAACGTGCTGTTCGAGCGGCACGCCGCGGCGGAAGCGGACGACGAGAGCTTCTTCTCGGATCTGTTGCACTGGATCGACGAATTCCTCACCGGTGGAACTCTCGTCGCGGTCGGCCACCGTGTCGTCCATGGCGGCCTGAAGTTCTTCGAACCGGTGAAGGTGACGCCGGCCATTCTCCAGGTGCTGCGCGAGCTCACGCCGCTCGCGCCATTGCATCAGCCAGCCAGCCTCGCGCCGATCGAGGCGATGCAGAAGCTGCGGCCGGACCTGCCGCAGGTCGCCTGCTTCGATACCGCCTTCCACCATAGCATCGCGCCGCCCATGAGCCGCTTTGCGCTGCCGCGGCATTTCGAACAGGAGGGCGTGCGCCGCTACGGCTTTCACGGGCTGTCCTACGAGTTCATCGCCCGCCGCTTGCGCGAGATCGCGCCGGATCTGGCTCTGGGACGGATCGTGACGGCCCATCTCGGCAGCGGCGCCAGCCTGTGCGCGATGCGCAACGGGCGCAGCATCGACACCACGATGAGCTTCACCACGCTGGACGGGCTGATGATGAGCACGCGCTGCGGCGCGATCGATCCCGGCCTGCCGCTCTACCTGCAACAGCAGCGCGGGCTTTCGGCCGACGAGATCGAGCACGTACTGTATTACGAATCCGGATTGCTCGGCGTGTCCGGGATCAGCGCCGACGTGCGCGTGCTCACCAACAGCAACGATCCCCGTGCCGCCGAGGCACTCGAACTGTTCGCCTTCCGCGCGGGCGCGGCGATCGCCGCGATGGTCCACAGCCTGGGCGGCCTGGACGCGATCGTCTTCACCGCCGGGATCGGCGAGAACAGCCCCGAGGTGCGGAAGCAGATCTGCACCGGCCTTGGCTGGCTCGGCGTGGAGATCGATGACCCCGCCAACAGCGCCAATGAACTCTGGATCGGCGCAAAGACAGCGCGTGTCGCAACCCTGGTGGTCCCCACCGATGAGGAAGCGGCCATCGCCGCCCACAGCCAGGCCTTGATTACAAATCGTTGAGAATAATGAACGGGATCGCCGTCACTCGCGCAGCCGCGATCCGGCAGCAAGCTTCGCGCCAAAGGATTTGATGGGCGGGACCGCATTGCGCGGGACCGCAATGCCTACATCCTGTTTGTGCTGGCGCCGGCCCAACGGACGGCCCCAGCCGTCTCGCGAAGACAGGAGTCTCGCCATGAAGAAACTATCCCTCCTCTGCCTCGCCCTCGCCGTCGGCCTTTCGACCACCGCAGCATTCGCACGCGGCGGCGGAGGCGGCATGGGGCACGGTATGGGAGCCATGGGAATGCACGGAGGCATGCCCATGAGCAGCGGCCTACCCACGAGCGGCGGCCTGCCGGTGACCGGCGGCGCTTTTGGAACCAACCCCGCCACGCCAGGCACCAACTCGCTCGGAACCGCGCTTTCCTCGTCGGGCATTGCCAACGGTCCCCAGAAGGGTCCGCTGCTTGGCACCGATCCCTCGCTCGATCCCGAAGAGGCCAAGGTCGAGAAGATGATCGGATCGATCTGCCGCGGATGCTGAAGCGCCGCGGAACGCTGCGATCGTCCTGAACCAGACGGCCGGCTCCGGTTTCGCCCGCCGCACGGACGTTAAGGTTGATCGGTTAGGTTAAGATCAGGCTTGTCTTGAGCACGGTGGCCGCGATGGTAAAGCGAGCTCACCGCGCCAGATCCCGGGCCTATGACCCAACCGGGCTAAATCGAGCTTTCTTTCCGAAAGCCAGGATCGCAGGTGACATCATGTGGAACGGCCGCAAGAACGCAATCATCGGGCTCAGCGCGCTGTTCGCATTCGTCCTGCTCGAATTGTGCGCGGCAATCGCTGCGATCGGTGCAGTGCTCGAATTGGCCATCGGCATCGACGTGCCAATTCTGCCGTTCCTCACGTCAAACGACTAAGGTACCTGCGCGCTCGCCTGAAGGGAGTGCGCTGCACCCTCGGAGCTTCGCCGCCACCAGCATGCAGGGGCAAGCGCCCATCCGAAAAATTCCAGCGGCCTTACGGTGGCGATATCATCGGGACCGATGATTTGACGTGCGATTTGGCAACCACAACCGTTGCTCGCAAACCCAGGCGCCACCTACTATGCTCCGACGCTGCAAGCCCCGCCGCGATTCCTAAATTCTTTTCTTTGGAGCCATGAATGTTCAGAACGTCCTTGATAATTCTGTCAGCCCTCGCCTCGATGATTGCTTCTGCGGCCGCCCAGCCTGCCTCCCTCACCTGCAGCGGCTCCCTGTTCGATCCAACTGGATCCGCGCCCTCGGCAAAAACCGTGACGCTTGCCCTCGGTCCGCCGGTTTCGATCGATACCGGGAATGGTCCGCAGCGCGCTTCGGTCGTCAGCAACAACAGGATTCAACTCAGATTCAGAACCAAGGACTTCACGGGTGAGTATTTCCACTACACCAGTGATCTTTTCCTGATCTACCGATCAGGACATCTCGCGCGGTTGATGTGTCAGCGTTGAGCAAGGAGCGTGGCCCCGGGTGTCATTGAAAGGACCTCATGCCCAGGATCGATATCGCCGCCGTGCCGAAACGCAAGGGCTCCGGCTACCCGCCGCCATTCGACGCCCCCTCTGCCGAACGCATGCGGCAGCGGTTGGGCAACGCCGGCGGCCTCACCGACTTCGGGGTCAATCTCATGCACCTGCCGCCGGGCAACTGGTCGAGCCAGCGCCACTGGCATTCGGCCGAAGACGAATTCGTCTATGTGCTCGAAGGCGAACTGACGCTGATTGAAGATGGCGGCGAGACGGTGCTGCGCGCAGGCGATGGCGCGGCGTTTCCGAAAGGCTCCGGCAACGGCCATCACCTCGTCAACAAATCCGACGCGATGGCGGTTTATCTCGAAGTCGGCTCGCGCTCACCAGCCGACGTCACCATCTGCTCGGACGTCGACATGATGAGCTCCAACGCCGACGGCCGGTTCGTGCACAAGGATGGCACGCCCTATCCCGAGCGGTAGAGTGCAATCGGGGTGGCCCCACCCCATAGCAATTTCAGAGTTTCGCTAGTCTCGTGCAGGGATCAGGCTTTGATCATCACACGGGAAAGACCAATGGCTCGCCCCAAATCCGCCGCTCACTTTCTTGAATGAAGCTATTGAGTTACCGAAGCCTCTCACAATTTGGAGACGTAGCGGACCGGCAAAATTGAATCCACCGGCAACATCTGAAAATTCGCCGTCAATTATGTCGCCACGTAGCGTGCCTCGAAAAACGTTGGCAAAATTCCGCTCTTTACTCTGTCCAAACCACCAAACAGTATTTCCGCGTTGCGCGACAAAGTAGGTACCTGTGTCGTTCCCCTTCCAGGTTCCCTTCATAGTCCTCGGCCCTGTGCACGATGCATGTGCGTCTACTGAGACCGACAACGTCAGGATAAATCCAACAATAGCAATGCTGATATCCGAGCGCATTTTTTGCTTCCTACCTATTGACGCAGCAGTCGTTCGTATTCGACGTCGTAAGAGTAAGCCGCCTCCTCCGCGTGGATCGTCACCGATTCCGTGCGCACTACAGAACGAACGAAGTTGTTTCATAGGTTGGGCAGTGGCGCATCGGACGTTCGTCCGACGTACAGACGCTTGCGACTGTGCAGCGCATCCACGACGCAACCGCCTCCTCCCATAGCCCTGTACGAAGACATGGAGCGCGCTCGCCAGATCGCGTGTCATGGAAGCCCCTCGACCAGCTCTCTCTCCTGCTGACGCCGAGATTGTCGCCAAGGCAATCGTCGAGGGCATTCCGCGTGGGCGCAGGCACGGATGGGAGATGGGGCAGCAAATGCCCCCGAAGCATAAGCTTCTCAGCGGTGACCGATATACCCCCGACAGCCGACAGCACGTCAGCGACCGGGACGCGACAGGCCTCTCAAATACCTGATTTCACTAATCTTTTGGTCGGGGCAGCTGGATTCGAACCAACGACCTGCAGTACCCAAAACTGCCGCGCTACCAGGCTGCGCTATACCCCGAGCAATCCGCCGGCGATGTCGATACACGGTTAAACGGGCGCCAGCAAGGCGCTCGCGGGGGCGCCGGATGATGATCCGATCAGGCTGGCCGGATCATCATCCGCTCCTTAGTGGAGCATGATCTTTTCGGAAAACCGGTGCCCACTTTTCCGGATCATGCTCTATTTGCCGTTGAACAGCGGGTGGGCCACCCGGTCGCCGGGCTGGATGCCGTATTTCTGCGCCGTGCCCGCAACCACCTCCAGGACGCCCTTGGCGAGTCCGCCGGAGGAGATGATCTTGGTCGACAACGGCTCGGTATTCTCCGCGATCCGCAGGATGCGGCCGTCGGCGCGGATGAAGATCATGTCCAGCGAGACATAGGTGTTCTTCATCCACATCGACACCTGCTGCTCCGGTGAGAAGTCGAACAGCATGCCTTTGCCGTCGGGCAGCTCCTTCCGGTACATCAGCCCCGTCGTCTTCTCCTCCTCGGTCGTCGCGAGCTCCACGGAGAAGACGTGCACTCCGTTCTTGGTGACGATCTCGAGCGGCTGGACCGTCGCAGCCTTTGCGGCCGGGCCCGCGATCACACCAAGCAGGAGGACGAACGACGCAAACAGGCCAACGAGCAGGCGATGCCCGGCGACACGATCGAAAATCATGGCAACAGCACTCACGGCAAGATCAAACCGCCGGGAACCTAACCCGGCGACGGCGGCAATGACCAGAGGGCAAAGACCTACCGCGCGCCACCCGGCTCACGTTTCCGTCAGAGCATGATCGGGAAAAATGAAAATCAGTGCGACGACAGCGCCGACGGGCCGGTCTCCGGGTGGATCTCCGCGGCCATCATGCCCTTGGAGCCGGGCCCGAACCGCACCAGCACATATTGGCCGGGGCGCAGTTCGGTCATGCCGAAGCGGCGCAGCGTTTCCATGTGCACGAAGATGTCGGGCGTCCCTTCACCGCAGGTCAGGAAGCCGAAGCCGCGCAGCCGGTTGAACCACTTGACCTGCGCCCGCTCCAACCCGCTGGTCGGGGTGACCGTGACATGGGTCCTGGGCGGCAGCATCTGCGCCGGATGGATCGCCGTCGTTTCATCCATCGAGAGGATGCGGAACGCCTGATAGCCCTTCGCGCGCTGCACGCATTCAACCACTACGCGAGCGCCCTCGTAGGCCGTCTGGTAGCCGTCGCGCCTGAGCACGGTGACGTGCAGAAGCACGTCTGGCGAGCCATTGTCGGGGACGACGAAGCCGTAGCCTTTCGAGGCATCGAACCATTTGATGACGCCGGAAATCTCGACGAGGTTGGCGGCGGCATCGCCCAGGCCGGAGAATGCATCCGCGGCTGGATCGCGCGGTGCTCTCTCCGAGTATTCACCCGGCGCAAGCCTACCCTGCCCGGCGCCACCCGATGGCGGAGCGCCGAGCTTCTTGGACTCAAATCCGTCCGACCCCATGACCCCGGACCCCGCACATCATCTGCAACCCGTCTCTCTGCGACGGTACCTACCGGTGCGTTGTTGCACGACCGCTCATGAACAACGCACGCGAATCTCGAATCAAAAGATAACACTCCCGCTTGCGTCGCATAGACAAAAAACGAATCCAGCGGGAACTATGAACAGGCTTGCACAATCGCGAATCAATTGAGCATCAATTGCCTACAAACGGCCCAAGGGTCTCGCCGATGTCGTGGCGGATCACGAGATCCGCAATATCGTCCTGCTCGGTCGGCTCGTTGTTGATGATCACAAGCTTGGCACCGCAGTTCTTGGCCATCATCGGAAATCCCGCCGCGGGCCACACCACCAGCGAAGATCCGATCGCAAGAAACAGATCGCAGTGCTGCGCAAGTTCCGTCGCCCGTCGCATCGCATCCTCCGGCATCGCCTGGCCGAACGAGATGGTTGCGGTCTTGATGGGATCGCCGCAGTCGGTGCAATCGGGCGCACTGCCGTTCTCGTCAAAGCGCTGCTTGACCCACATCAATTCGTACGCCCTGCCGCAACCGATGCAGCGCGCATAGGTTGTGTTGCCATGCAACTCGACCACATGATCCGATTTGAAGCCGCTCATCTGATGCAGATTGTCGATGTTCTGGGTGACGATCGACGGAATCTTCCCCGCGCGATAGAGCGAGGCGAGCGCGCGATGTCCGCGCCCGGGCTTCGCCGCCGCAAAGGTCGGCTCCATCGCAAAGCGCCGACGCCACGCTTCATCGCGCGCGTCGGCACTTGCAACGAATTCGTCGAAGGGAATTGGCCGGTTGCGCGTCCACAGCCCGCCGGGCGAGCGGAAGTCGGGAATCCCGCTCTCGGTTGAAATGCCGGCACCGGTGAAGGGAACGATGGTGGAGGCCTCGGCGATGAAATTGCCGAGGGCCTCGACGCCACTGCGCAGATCTTTTGCAATCACGTGAGAAACCCGAGTTGACCGCGCGCACTATAGCACGGCCAACTGGAGCGAGGGATCGCACCTGTCATGCGGCTCTCACGCCGCCGTGTTTGTCACGCCGCTTTGGCGACCGGCTCCTTCGCCTCATTCGGCTCCTTCACCTCGTCGCTCTTCTTCGCCTTCGCGATCGGCGCGGCATCGGCCTTCTTCACCGGCTTGCCGTATTGCGCAAGCTTCTCCAATTCCGCTTCGAGTTCGGCGCGGCGCGCCGCGACCTTTTCAAACAGCTTGTCGGTCGCGTGCTCGCGCAAGCTTGCGAGTTCTTCGATGCTCAGTGAATCCAGATCGATCTTTGCCATGAATTGGCCTCCCCAGTTTCCCTTTTTGGCTAGCGGGGCCGCGGAGAAGCGACAAGCAGCGTACGCGCCTTATCCACCGCCTTCGCTGCTCATCATCTCACCACAATCCTGCACCGGCTCCTCCCCATTGGGGAGGCGAATTCGGCCGGATGACATTACGATTACAGGGATGGGCCATGATCGAAGCCATGACCGAAGACGCCATGACCGAGAAGGAAGAGCGGCTCGCACGTGAACGCGAAGAGATCGCCGCTCGCATCGCCAACTTCAAGGCGACCCAGCAAAAGTTCGAACGCGAGCGTCAGGAGTATTACGCCAACACGCTCGGCAGCGCTTGGCACGGCTACCAGCGGGAGCCAGTTGAGACCGATTAGGTATTCGCACCATCGGCCGAGTCAAAAAGCCCGGGGCGCGTCGCCCCGGGCTTTCTGTTACCAATAAGAGCCCCAGTAGGCGCGCCGATAATAGGGGCCGCCCCCGTAGGCGTAAGGATCACCGCCGTAGTAGCGTCGATACCCGTAGCCGCCATAATAGGCCGGGTAGCCGCCGTAGTAGCCCGGGCCGTAAGCGTAGCCCGGGTAGCCGCCGTAATAGCCGCCGTAGCCGTAGCCCGGACCGTAGTAGTAGGGACTCGACGCTGCAGCGGCGCCCGCAATCAGCGCGCCCGCGGCCAACCCGAATGCCAGGCCCGGACCCGCGCCCCGCCAGCCCCAACCGCCGCCGCGCCAGTACGCCTCCGCCGGCGTGCTCATCGCGGTCGCGCCGACAGTGGCGACCATAGCCAAAACTGCGAGTGTCTTTTTCATCCTCGCCTCCTCACGGATTCATCCGCGGCTCCAACGCAGAAATTCCCGATTGGTTGCATCGGGAACCCGCAGGCATGTTGCCACAAAGGGCCGCCTTTGCAGCGCTTGGACGGGGCCCCTCTCCCTTCGAGCTATGCAACCCGGCCGGGCCACCCATGGATTGGGCGCAGGAACAAACCACGACCTCCGCGCGTATGGTGGTGCAGAAGGGGTATGGCCATGCCGGTCTGGCTGGAAATTCTGATCAACATCATCGGCTATGGCGGGTTCATCGCCATCGCGATGTATCATCGCTCCTCCAGCGAGAAAATGCCGGGACAGGATCCGCGCTAGGATTCTTGTTTTTAACGCGTTTCGTCGCGCGAACCGGTGCCTACCCTCGGATCAAGTCCGAGGGCATGCTTCGCTCGAAAACGCTCTAATTCGCCTTGTGCGGTTCGCCCGCGGTGCGCACCAGGCGGTCGGCCTTCACCAGCACGCGTCCATTGTCCACCTGCGGCCGCAGCGAAAAGCTGATGGCGACGAAGGCAAGACAAAACAATAGCCCCACCACCATCACGCGCCGGTGAGTTCGCCTGTCTGCATTGTGAAACGAAGGGATCATCATGGCTCGGGTTCCGCAACTGATCCCTATGCGCAACCTCCGGTAATCGCAACGCGATCCTGCCCTTAACCTAACTGAATAGCGTTATCGGCTGCGTCGAAAGGGATCGTTAGGAGACGGAGCCGCGCAGGCACCATCTGGATACCTTCCGTCCCCAGGTTATCCGCAGCAAATCCACAGGCCGCCGGATCGGCCTTTACCAAGCGATTTCGTGATCTTGCTGCGCAGCGATCCACATCCGCCCCCACCCTGCTCGCGATCGGAGTTCCCGGACGTTCGGGACAACCGAATTCATCCGCATTAACCGCACCTCTTTAGAAAGCGTAAACGCGGACATGAGAATTTTGGGCAGGAGGTTGCCGTCATGGTCATCTACCCCGTCCCTGCCGCAGTGACGCAGGCGAAGGTTCAACTCGTCATCGACGAGACTGCCAAAGCGCCGCCGCACCAGATCAATGCCGACGTGCAGAACGTCATCGACGCCCAGGCCCAGGCCGAACGCGAGGCGCTGCTGGACCGCAAGGCGTGACACCGAGCGCCGCCGCGTTCTCCTGGCGTGAATGCCGAATGGCGCGCTCGCGCTCAGTCGTTGGATTTCGGCCCGCCATGATAGCGGTGGGCGTCGGCATCGCTCATTTGCGGTGCCACCTGCTGATCGAACGCGTTGAACGCATCGTACGCCCGCTGATCGACCGCCGTTTCCTGCCGCGGGATTGAGGCGCCTGAACGCGCGAACGCCTGTCCGGAAGCTGCGGCCAGTGCCACGACCGCCGTGGCCAGAATGATGCTTCTCATGAATCTACTCCTCGCTGAATGCGTCGCCTCGATCCCGACGTGCGCTCGGCGGCATAGGAATGCGATGCAGGCTCAAACGCTTGTGTAAAAAGGTGAGATCAGAACATCAGGCCATTGCGGCATGCCGCGCGCGGCCTTGACCACCCGTGACAGCGCTTCGCGGGAACGCTTTTGATCGTCACGAATTGAATGAGCATCAGGAAGTGCCGGTAGGAACACTCCCCCTGCCGCCTACCGGCTAAGAAGCCCCGCGATGCCCCCGTCGCGGGGTTTTCTTTTGAACCTATTTGCACGCCGACAGACATAGTGGAACTGGGGATTTCAGGGCCCAGTATTTCGCGGCAGCGTCGCCTGGAGAATATACTCCTCTAGGCGGCGCTGTTGCTTTTTGAAAATTCAACCTTAAGTTAACGACTGAAGCTGGCGGCTCGCGCCCTGAATCCCCAGACCGTCAGCCCGAAAGCCCCGTGCCCCCACGCGCGGGGTTTTCTTTTTCTGACCAGCCACGCGACAAACGCGATGCGTTTGCGCGGAGGTAATTCACCGGCGCCGCTCACGACAGCGTGGCAACGATCGTCTGCACTTGGTCAGACGCTGACGCGACGAGGCCATCGAAGGACGTTTGGCCGTGGGCTGCCGCCTTCAGAATACGTTCGGCCACCGCCGCCTTGACGCCGAACACGGATTGATCGGCGGGAATTTTCGACATGACCGCCTCCAACGCGGCCCGCATGGTCTCGATGAGTTCAGGACTGTATGGCATCGCGTCCTCCCGCGCGGCAACATAATCGGAGCGCTGTTGCCTGCCACTCACAAGCCCGAGACTCACGACCATGTGTCGTTGCGAGGTTTTGATGACGTCGGCCGAGGTCGTGAGAGGGCTGCCCCCTCATACAATTTGCTGCTATTTTCTGCCCCGTCGTGCCGGAACGGGCGGAAATTCTCACAAGTCTGAGAGGGACAAGAAAATGCGTTATCTCCACACCATGCTGCGCGTGCGCAATCTCGACACCGCGATGAAATTCTACCAGGACGCGCTGGGGCTGAAGGAAGTGCGCCGGATCGACAACGAGAAGGGTCGCTTCACGCTGGTGTTCCTGTGCGCGCCCGAAGATGTCGACCAGTTGAAGAAGCTGCCGAGCACGCGTGGCGCGCCGCTGGTCGAGCTCACCTACAACTGGGACGAGGAGAAATACGGCGAGGATCGCCATTTCGGCCATCTAGCCTATGAGGTCGACGACATCTACGCGACCTGCGATCGGCTGATGAAGCTCGGCATCACCATCAACCGCCCGCCGCGCGACGGCAACATGGCGTTCGTGCGCTCGCCGGATCTGCACTCGATCGAGCTGCTGCAGAAGGGCGATCCGAAGCCGCCGGCCGAGCCGTGGCTGTCGATGCCGAACACCGGCCACTGGTAGGCCTCGCGCAGCGCGCACAGCATGAGCGCCGCGATCCATAACGGAACGAGCCGATGGATCGCGCGTTTCCTCACCGATACGATATGGAGGAGGAAACGATGGCAAGAGGACTCTTGCTGTGGCTGCTCGGCGTGCCTATCCCGGTGATCATCCTGTTGTGGCTGTTCTTCGGACATTAGAGCTTGACGCGTTTTCTTTACGCGAACCGGTATCCACTTCGCTCGAAAACGCTCTGATCACACGCAACCTACGCAGCCCGTGACAACAAAATCAGGTGCCGCTCAGCGGGCCTGATTTTTTGTTGGTGCGGGATGATCGAGATCGCGCTTTCTGCTATTCCGCCGTCAACGCAAGCAGCAAGGGATGGGAGAGAGACGCGTGGCGGAAAAATATCAACTCACGGTTTGGGGCCGGGCCAACTCGGTCAACGTGAAGAAAGTGCTGTGGTGCCTCAGCGAGCTCGAGCTGCCCTATCACCGCATCGATGCCGGCATGGAGTTCGGCAAGAACGACCAGCCCGACTATCTCGCAATGAACCCCAACGGCCGCGTGCCGACGCTGGTCGACGGCAGCTACACGCTGTGGGAATCCAATTCGATCATGCGCTATCTCTGCCTCGCCTATGGTGAGGGCTCACCGATCTATCCGGCCGCGCCACGCCAGCGCGCCGGCGTCGACCGCTGGCTGGACTGGACGCTGTCGACGCTGCAGCCGGTCGACCGTCCGGTGTTCTGGGCGCTGGTGCGCACGCCGCCGGAGAAGCGCGACATGGCCGCGATCCAGAAGGATGCCGATGCCGAAGCTGAGGTGTGGCGGATCGCCGATGCGCAGTTGGCGAGTCGGCGCTTCATCGAAGGCGACGGGTTCACCATCGCCGACATCGCGATCGGCGCCTTTGCGCGGCGCTGGTTCGGCGTCGAGGGCATCACCAAGCCGAGGCTGTCGAATCTCGAGCGCTGGTTTGCCGAGATTTCCACGCGCCCGGGCTTCGTCCAATTCCTGGCGCCGCCGATGTCGTGAAGCTATAGAGCGTTTTCGAGCGAAGTGGGCACCGGTTCGCGTGAAGAAAACGCGTCAAAATAAGAATCTAGCGGCCGCCGATCGAGACGCCGCCGCCAACGTCGATGCCGCCGCCGATCTTGATGCAGGTGTCGGAGCCTTCGATCTTGACGAAGCCCGCACCGTACTCTGCGCACGCATTGGGCCGCGCGACTCTCTTCAGCGGGAGCGACTTTGCTGAAGCCGTTGCTTTGCCGGATTTGGTTCGATGAGGCTGCTCCGCGAGCGCGATTGCCGGCAGCAGCGCGAGGATGAGGACCAGCGTCTTTCGCATCCGGCCTTCTATCGCGCGAAGGCGGGAACTGCTAGCTAGCTCACGAACTTGACGCCCAGGGTCCTGCCGCGACGCCACACCACCTCGCAAGGCCGTCCAGTGCGCGTGTCGCGCGACAACGCCAGACGCAATTTTCCAGGCAGCGTGTTGGGATCGTCGATCGTGATTTTGGCGCCGGTGGACGACATGTCCTGCACCACGCAGGGCCGCGCGGCGAATCCGCCCTCCAGCGTGATCCAGCCGGGCTGATGCATCGATTTGCGCGCGTCGCGCTTCTTGCTGCTGAACGCCATGCGGGACGCCTACGGCATCAGGCTTTACAAAGCGTTGCGAGACCCCCGCGGTTTTTCGGGTATCGGGCCCCGCGCGAAGCCGTCGGGGGATGGCTGCAAAAAGCGCCATCCTGCGGCTTGCCCCCCCACCCAATCACCACTATACGTTCGCTCCGTCGCCGCCAGTAACCGTCGGCGGCCGATCTGGCATATCCCGCGGCTAACGCATTGATCTGCCGATTGTTTTGCTCCCTTCGTCTATCGGTCAGGACGCCACCCTTTCACGGTGGAGAGAGCGGTTCGATTCCGCTAGGGAGCGCCATAGCGCTCCGACGCAAAAAATAGCGCCGCTAGATCAATCGCTTAGAAGATACCCAGAAAATGTGTTGGACAGTTTGTTGGACAGTCTAATCGGGCTTTTGTTCTGCAGCTGTTCACCGGCCTAGTGTGGGCTCAATGACTGCCGCCGGCTTCATTTGTCAGCCGCTTTCCGGGAGCCGGCGCCGGCACAATGCGCAAGAGCGGCGGCACCGGTCCTTAGTCGTTTCCGAGCGACGCACCGCAAGCCCTAGCGGCTTGCCGCGGTGTCCCACACGACGCATTTTCAGGTCATGGGCACCAAGTCACGCGAGAGTATCTTTGGCGCGTCCGTACGCGCCGCTGCCGAGCAGGCGGCTGAAGCTCGGAAGGCCGCCGATCGGCTCGCCTGCCAAGCCTGGAACAAGCGCATGCTAGCGTTTCAGGGACCGGCGCAGCCCGCGCTCGGCGACGCGCTCAATGCCGGCTACACCTATCTTGAGGTGAAGTGCCTCGGCTGCGAAACGCACTAGACTAGACGGTCGCGCTCGACATCGTGCGCCGGCCGAAGTCGACGCCGATCCACGAGCTCGAGCGCTATATGCGCTGCAAGCTGTGCTCGGAGCAGCGCGGCTGTTCCTATAAGCGCAGCCACCTCGTCGCCCTGCGGCCCACGAAGATTTCCGCGCAAGATCCGCCATCGACGTGGTGGCCGGGCGAACGCTAAGGACCCCTGATGTGCAATCTCTATTCGATCTCGACCAACCAGGAAGCGATCCGTGCGCTGTTCCGCGTCGTCAACCGCTATGTCGGCAACCTGCCGCCGATGCCCGGTGTGTTTCCTGACTATCCGGCGCCAGTGGTGCGCAACGCTGCGGAGGGCCGCGAAATGGTGCTGATGCGCTGGGGCATGCCGCCACCGCCGCGCAACGGTGGCCCGCCTGTGACGAATATCCGCAACACCAGTTCGCCGCACTGGCGCGGCTGGCTGAAGCCGGAGAACCGTTGCCTGGTCCCCTTCAACAGCTTCGCTGAATACGCGCCGGAGCCGAACGCCGCGACGAATAAGAAGGACGTGGTCTGGTTCGCGCTGAACGAAGACAGACCACTCACGGCCTTTGCCGGCATCTGGACCGAGTTCAAGGGCGACCGCGGCACCAAGTCGAAGCCGGTCCCCGGCCCTCACCTTGTCTACGGTTTCCTGACCACCGAGCCGAACGTTGTCGTCGCGCCGATCCATCCGAAGGCAATGCCGGTCATCTTGACGACGGACGAGGAGCGCGACGTTTGGCTGCGCGCGCCCTGGGACGAAGCGAAGGCGCTGCAACGGCCACTGTCCGACGATGCCTTGAAGATCGTCATGCGCGGCCCCGACAAGGAAGATAAGTTAGCCGCATGAAATACGCCGAAAGCCGCCCCTACGCCGACACGGAAAAGGCCGCCCGCCGCATCATGGAGCTGGCGCACGCCGTGGAGCCCGTCCAGGACGGGCGCATCTACGTCGAAAAAATCAACTACCCGTTCATCTTCCAAGACAACGGCTCGCCGGCCGAGTACGGCGCTGGACGAGAACTGGCGATCGAGCGCGGCTGGCTTTGGATGCACGAGAGCGGCACCTAGGTGAAGATCACGCCGGAAGGCGCCGAGCTGTTTGCTTGACTAGCATCAATTCATCAATTCGCTGATGTGGCTGGCCGGTGACATGGCCACCGACGTGCTTCACCGCGCATTAGAGGAATGAAGCAGTCGCTAGAGCGTACTTCTGGGATGGGCGAAGATTCCGCAAGCGGGGTGATAAATCTCGTAACACCGGAAAATTTCGTGGGAGACCATCCATGGCTGACGAACCGCTCACGGTAGACCCAGGCAATATTCCAGAAGCGCTTTGCATAGGAAAAATCAATCTGGCGTCGGGGCCTGGGCCGCTCATGACACTCACATTTACAAACGTTCGCCCAAAGGCGGGTCCGCTATTCGATTCGGATCGGATTGAGCATGAAAACGTCGTTCGTGCTCGCATTGTGATGACGTTGGACAATTTGATTGCATTGCGCGATCTATTGAACAGTTCGATACGGCAAACGCCAGCTCCTTGCGCCAGCAGCAGGGCCGCCAAGGTCCATTAGCGGCGCGCTCGGTATGCTGCCTTGCGAAGCGGCGACGATTTCAGCGTCGGCAACGAATTTTCGAAGCGAAAGCAAATCCGACATCTTTTGTGCCAGCACATCGGTATCTGACGCGAGTTGCTCGCAAAGCTCTTTGGCACTGCGTGTTGAAGCGCGCATACCAGCCGCCCTCCTTCTTTGGAAAGGAAGTAACCTGATATGACCGTGAAAGTTCGGTAATTAATTTTTTAATATATCATTTAATTTCACATTAAATGTCGATCGGCAATAGAGGAGAAGGCAATGAAGGTCGGTTTTGGCATAGCCGCCGCGATTTTGGCCCTCGCTCTGACGACAATCACCCCGCCTGCGCAAGCCTGCAATGACAGGGGAAATTGCGAGAACGCGCCCGGTCAGAACAAAAACGTCAGCGGAGCCCCCGGGCCGATCGCTGGTGCAGGTCTTCCGATCCTTGCCATTGGCTACGGCGTCTACTGGCTGATCTGTTCGCCGTCGAGACCTTTGAGACAAATTGAAGGATTTTGCGGAGGGAGGATTTCTGGTTCATCGTAGCCACCAGG
>NZ_JBEGDB010000108.1:0-24853 GCF_043638955.1 Bradyrhizobium sp. 31Argb
TCTCAAGCGCGAACTTGTTCGCGCGAAAAACTTAGCGCCAGCGTCGGGGCGCCAGGACCACACGACTTCGCCGTCCGCGGATGTTGCGTTCGTCTTTCGCAACACCTGCGTCCACCGCATCTCACCGCAACGTTCGTGACGATCGCGACCCGCCCCTCATCTCGCGTGAGACGCGCGGAGTTAAATCACTGATTTGCCCGACGGCGAAAGCGGAATATTTTTCGCTGATAGTCTGGACAGACCTTTGGCTGATTTGCCCGTCGGGTCGTTTCGTCGCACCTTCGTGCCGAAATCGTCCTTGTGCCCGTAGCGAAGCAGCCACCACTGAGCCGCGATGCCAAGCTCGACAGCTCAACCGCATGTTCGACATAACGTCAGGACAACTGACAATACGTGCTGCTCTTTGCGAATATGAACGGCTGACGTCCGCCACGCCCCATGGTACCGTCCCGATCGCTCGGATCGTGAGTTATGCCTTGTGTCGAGGTCATGCGCCGATGATCGGAGCCGCAATCCCCCACATACTTCGTCGATCTGAGGCGAAGCATCATTAGACGATGATCGCGTTGGCGTTCAGCGCCGGCGCACAATTCGACGTTTGCAACGAAAGGCATATGCAGGTCGTCTCCAACTTTGCGGCAGTTCACGACAAAGTCCTGAAACCGCCGCTTGATTTGAAGGAGGAACCGATGAAGTTCATTAACCTGAGCATACTCGCCACATCCACCGCAGCGATGAGACTCGCAAAGACAACGGCTCTTGCTGCGGTGCTCATGTCCTTGGCTCCCATGGCTGTCGCGGGAGACCCGATTGAAAAGAAGGGCACCGCCCCCTACGTCACCCATTTCATTTTTCGGCCATTGATGACAATTGACACCGCTGAGCTCGGTAAAGCCACTACGCTGGAGGCAGTCGGGACCACTCAAAATATGAAGGGAGAGAAGATGCTGGACAAGATGTCAGCTCGTTGCGTGGCACTGAACGTCGCGTCCGGCGACAAGAAGTACATTGACGGTGCCTGCGTGCTGGCCGACAGCGACGGTGACAAGATTTTCTCGACCTTCGATACGCGCGATCTCGACAAGTCCCAGCCGAAGATGGATTGCGGCACTCATATCATCACCGGCGGCACCGGGAAGTATAAGGGGATCACCGGGAGCGAACCATTTGCTTGCATCTCTATGCCTGCGCTGGCCGGCCCGGGTGACTATTTTGCGATGGACATCCCGCACAACACGTCGTGGGAAATCAAATAACACGTACCTCGATGCCCGGTGTCGACCACCGGGTGTCAATCACTGAACGAGAGCCTTGCCCAACAGCAGGGCTCCTTTTCTGCCGGTACTCATGAGCGTGATGACTTTTCTTCGAATCGTCATCCCGCTCTAGCTCTTTGTTTGAGCATGATCTCCGCGCAAACGCTTCGCGTTTGTCGCGAGGGAAAACCGGTCTCCACTTTTCCGGATCATGCTCTAGTTTTCGAGTACCGCCTGTGGCGTGTTCCGGAAGCCGATGGCCAACCGGTTGTAGACATTCATCAGGCCGATCGCGATCGTGAGATCGACCAGTTCCTTTTCCTCAAAGACTGCGCGCGCGGCCTGGAACGCTTCATCCGGTATGCCGGTCTCCGACACACGTGTCACCGTTTCGGCCCAGGCAAGCGCGGCACGCTCACGCTCGCTGAAGAGATGGCCAGCTTCCGCCCAGGCCTGCACCAGCGCGAGCTTCTCGATCTTCACACCCTTCTTGATGAGGTCGCGGGTGTGCATGTCGAGGCAATAGGCACAGTTGTTGATCTGCGAAACCCGTAGGTAAACCAGATCAACCAGCTCGGCGGGAAGACCGCTTTGCATGATATAGCCATAGACGCCGCCAAGGGCTTTTACGCCGTTCGGCGCGACTTGGTTGTAATCGAGACGCTTGGTCATTGTTATTCTCCTTGATCTTCAGGTCTTATTTGACGGGTGTGGTCAGTGCCTTGTCGTCGGTATCGACGACGAAGACCGCGAGCAGCTTGGCCGGCTCGGTCTTGCTGGCATTGCGGCTGATGGGATGGCTGGCGCCGGGTGGTTCGGACCAACTCTCACCTGCCTTGTAGACCCGCGTCGTGCCATCGTTCACCTTCGACTCGATGCTTCCGGAAATGACGTAGGCATAGATGAACGACGATTTTGCGTGGGTATGCGGAGCCGAGGCTCCGCCCGGCGGATAGTCGACGACCACGGCGATCAGCGACTTGCCGGGAATGTTGGGTATCGTCTGCTCGAAGTTCGTCGTGACCTTGCCGCCGATATCTTGGGCCGAAGTGGGCGAAGCAGATGCAATGGCAATGGCAGCGGACGCTGCGCCGATGACAGTTCGTATCTTCATGGCTCTTCTCCTTCTCCTCGATTAGATGTCGTCCTCTTGGGTCGGAAAAAAGCACCAAGAACGCACAGAAATCGTGTACTACAGGGCACGTGACTAGGCCGCTCAAATTGGAGCTCGACCGCTCTGCGAAGGCGTCGCTGGCTGAGCAGATCCGAAAGGGTATCGGCGCGGCGATCGAGAGTGGCGTGCTCGCACCCGGCGCGCGCCTGCCGTCCTGGCAGGACCTTGCGGCGCAGCTTGGCGTCGCCCGCGGCACCGTGCGCGCGGCTTATGAAAAGCTGTCCGCAGCGCAGCTCATCGTCGCATCGCGGGCCACCGGAACCCATGTCGCGGAGCGGCCTCGCGCAGCCATCCGCTCCGAACAGCCCCCTGATCCGGGCTCGTTCATGGAGATGTACCTGGAAATGACCCAGGGACCGGCCATCTTTCAGATGGGGGTCCCTGCAAAGGAGACATTTCCGGCCACGCTGCTCGCGCGAATCCGCGCCCATGCCATTCGCACTGAGGCGCGCGCAGCACCTATTTACCCGGACCCTCGCGGCGAACTTGAACTACGGCGGGAAATCGCCGCCTATCTTGCCATTGCCCGTGGCATCGAATGTTCGGCCTCGCAGGTCATCATCACCGGGGGATATAGCGGCGGCCTGGGATTGGCGCTCCACGTGCTTGGCCTCGATGGACAGAAAGCCTGGACCGAGGACCCCGGCTTCCCGTTCACCCGTCGAGGCCTGGAGCTCGCAAGATTATCGCTTGTACCAATACCGGTCGACGACAGCGGCATCGATGTCGACCATGGGCTGCGCCACGCCTCGGACGCCAAGCTGGTTGTCGTGACCCCCGGGCAGCAGGCGCCGCTCGGGGTTACTCTCTCGCTGGAACGCCGATTGCGTCTGCTCGATTGGGCCGCTCAGGCAAGCGTATGGGTGGTCGAAGACGACTATCTGAGCGAACTGCAGCTCAAGGGGCGAGCCGCGCCGGCGCTCGCCTCACTTGATCGCGCTGGGCGCGTCATCCACATCGGCTCCTTCAGCAAGACCATCAGTCCCACGTTGCGGCTCGGCTTTCTCGTCGCGCCCGTTTCGCTGTTGTCCCGCTTCGCGGAGGTCGCCGCGTGCCTTGCGCCGCCGCCCGGGCCGTCCGTGCAACTCGCGACCGCCGAGTTCATGCGCGAAGGCCACTACCTGCGCCATCTTCGGCGCACCAAGCGAGCCTACTCCGCTCAGCGCGACGCCTTGCTGGAGTGCCTGCGGCCGCACGTCGAAGCTGCCAGCATCGCAACAGCGGGATTGGCTGTGCTGCTGCGATTGCCCGACGGCGCGCCAGACACATCCATCGCCAGGGAAACGCTTGCGTTTGGAATGGCACCAGCGCCTTTGTCGACCTGGTACGCGCGGCCGGCTTCCGGACGATCGGGGCTTCTTCTGGGCATCGCGACGGTCCCAACAAAGCATCTGGCGAGATCCTGCGACCGTCTTTTTGGGATCATCGAGCGCTTCGGCTCATGCCGGTCCTGAATCGCGTTTCCGCCGATAGCGAAAGATGGTAGCCTTTTAATTTAGAGGGAAGCGACAATGGCTGACGAAGACAACCAAACATGGCTATTGGACGCAGGCGATGGCGTCATCCAAAGGAAGGCCGTACAGGGCTACTCGTCACTGTCGCCGCTTGAACGCCTGATCTACTGTCTCTGGGCCGCCGACTACGGCATGCGCAACGCGGGCGATCTCGCGACTGCCGTTGACCTGCATCCAGCCTTTCTGAGCGACGGGAAGTCAGCGGCACAAGAACTCAGCCTCCCTCGCTCGGCAGTTGCTTTCTCGCTCCCGTCTGAAGAACTCGAACAGCGATACTTCGGGCTATTCGACGATGTAGTGAACGAGATCAGATCCGTCCAAGCACGCCCTGTCCGCGAGCGGTAGAAATACAATTCACGCCTTCCGAGCCATATTTGGGCTCGGCGCATGATCATCGAAGCTGACACCTTGGCCAAGCTCTTTTAATCGCTCGCGCAGGCTGATTTCATCGAGTGACCGGAAAGGGAGTTGCATGAAGGCCAGTATCTGTCGTTCAAGACCACCAAGCGTGGCGGCGAGGGCCGTACGCCGTTCGCGCTGGTCGGAGTACCTCGCAGGGTCGGGATAACGCCAGTCGCCGGTTACCGGACGGCCCGGCCAATGCGGCAGCGGCTCTCCGGCCTCGATATCGCACAGCGTGAACACAAAATCCAAAGGCGGAGCGTCGGCCTTCGCGAACTCTTTCCAATGCTTCGGATGCAATCCCTCAGGGCGGTATTCCGCGACCCTCAGAACGTCGATTGCCAGTTCGTCGAGCTGGCTGGCCGGGCGCAACCCGGCGCTAAAGCCAGTGAAGCGTTCGCGCCCAATGCGGTTCAACACCGCTTCGGCGAAAATGCTACGCGCCGAGTTCCGATTCGAGAGAAAGAGCACATTGTAGCGGCCGTCTGCCATGCCAAGGCTCCATCGAGTGTGAAAAACAAATCGAGAGCTGGTCTTTGAGTTCCTGGCGGCAGATACGTTTTTTCGCTCGCGACCGACGTCACGCAGATGATTGGCGCGCCACATTGGGGCTGGCTCTTGAAATTTCTCGTTATTTTACGCCGTAACGCGACATCTCGTCGGCAATTTCCGGCTTGATACGTTTCGCCACCGTTATGTCGAAAGAGCCGCGCGGTTCGTCCCCCTTCAGCAGCCTCGCCTTTCCGCGTCCAAACAGGACGTACGCTAAATTCGCGTCGATCTGCAACGCGGCGTCGTAATCCGCAATTGCCTTATCGAGATCGCCCATCTTGAGATAAACGAATCCACGACTGTCCAACATCCCGGCGCTTCCCGGGTTCAGTCGCAGCGCCTCATTGCAATCGGTTAGCGCGGTTTGTAAATCGTCTCTGATTGCGCGAGAGTAACAACGACTGTTAAAGGCTACGAAGCAGCTTGGTGCGACTTTGATCGCTCGGCTAAATTCATCGATAGCACGATCATACTTTCGCTCGGCTCTGTATATTTCGCCCCTTCCCACGTGAGCCAAGGCATTGTTCGGATAGAGCTTGATTGCAGTATCGAACTGGGCAGCGGCTCGATCGTTATCCTTCTGCTTATGAGATTCGACCCCGCTATTGTAGATCATCGCGCTTTTGTGCCAGGCCTCATAGGTTGGACCGGAAGGAGGCGGCGCCATACAAGCCGAGGTGGCTGTCGAGCCCAAGTTTTTTCGGGATGCTTCGGGCGAAGTCACCAAATTACCAGCGGCGGCTATACCGGAAAATCCGACCGCTCCGACAAATCCGACGATAAGCCATAGGGTAGCTGCGCGTAGAAGCGCTCTTGATTTCATAACCGACCTAAAGGATTTCAAAGCTTGCGCTTCGTTATCTCTGTAATGTGACGCTACTGCCGTGGACACAAGCGTGCCTCATCGCGTCCTTGAGTACACGGCCTGGCCAGGCTCCGTCAGCGATCGGCATGGCTCCGTGGAATGAGGAGACCATTACTCCGACGTCACCGAGGGACGGTTCAGCATGATGAAATAGAGATTGCGGATATAGACCAGCAAGCCCAGCGCCTGGCCGGCGATGAAGACGGGGTCGCGTCGGTAGAGCGCGTAGACCAGAAGCAGCGCGCCGCCGCCGACCGAGAAGAACCAGAATGCTACCGGGATCACGCTCTTGCGCGCACGTTCGGACGCGATCCACTGCACGACGAAGCGCATCGTGAACAAGCCCTGCGCGATGAAGCCGAGCACGACCCAGGCGTCGAATTTCACGACGAAGACGTCGTGCAGGTAGTTCAGCAAGTCATTCATTGGGCGTCACCTTGGTCGCTTCGGTCACTTCGGTGACCTCGGTCACTTCGGTGACCTCGGTCACTTCCGTGACCACGGGCGTCGGCCTCTTACGGCGGATCAGCCACCAGACGCCGGCGAGATCCATGATCCCTATCCAGAGCCGGTCGAAGAAGCCGTAGTTCGAGACGCCGGAATGGCGGGGACGGTCGACCACGTCGACATAGGCGATCTCAAAACCCTCGCGGCGGACCAGCGCCGGCAGGAAGCGATGCAGCCCGTCGAAATAGGGCATCATCAGGAACACCTCACGCGGGAATGCCTTCAGTCCACAGCCGGTGTCGCGCGTGCCGTCGCGCAGGATCGCACCGCGCACGGCATTGGCGATGCGTGATTGCACTTTCTTGAAGCCGGTGTCCTTGCGCCCTACCCTCTGGCCGGCGGCAAGCCCGATGCGGCCGCTGCCGCTCTCGACCGCGGCAATCAGATCCGGCAGGAAAGAAGGATCATTCTGGCCGTCGCCATCGAGCGTCGCGACGATCGCGCCGCGCGCGGCACGGACGCCGCTGCGCACCGCCGCCGATTGCCCCGAAGAGACCGTGTGCCGGAGCTGGCGCAGGTTGGAGCGCTCCTTCATGGCCGCGCCGATCCGCGATGCGGTCGCATCGGTCGAACCGTCATCGACATAGATGATCTCGTAGACCCAGCGGCGGCCGAGCGCGGCGGCGATCTCCGCAATCAGCGGCGCGATGTTCTCGGCCTCGTTGCGCACGGGCACAACGATGGAGACGGCCACCGCGGTCTGGTCGGAAGGAGGCAATTCGGCACTCTTGGCTGGATTTTTGGCTCTCTGGACGGCCTTACGGCCGGAACCGCCTGATACGGCGGGACGGCGCCGCTTTTATGGGGCGGAAGCGCCCCCGGCAACCCTTTTGAGGCGGTCCAGCGAGGGGCCGGCAAGCGGGTAGATCGTGCCATCACGCTGAATCGCAAACCCGAGCCGCCGGGCCGCAAACCAGTAGCGCACCGCCATGGCGCAGATCACGCCGACCAGCGCGCCGCCGACCACGTCGCTCGGGTGATGCGCCAGCAATACCAGGCGGGTGGCGCAGATCACGAGCGCATAAATCAGCATCACGAACCGCGCCCGCGGCCACAGTGCCGAGATCGCAAAGGCCAGCGCAAAGGCGGTGGTCGCATGCCCGGAGGGAAAGCTGGCATAGGCCTCGCTGCCGGCGAAATGCGAGAAGTTGAAGGCGTTGGGCTCGCCGCCGACAAACGGCCGGCCGCGCCCGACGATCCATTTCAGGAGGTCGCCGACCAGCACCGGGAACAAGACCGCGAAGAACAGGAACTGCAGCCGCGTTCCCATTCCCAGCAGCAGGGATCGCCGAATGCCGTGCAAGGCCGGCGCAATGATCACAACCAGGATCAACAGTCCGGCCACGGTCCACAGCACATAGGCATCCTTGCCGAAATCGGTGAGGATGCGGACCCACCACAGGCTTGCAGTGCCGCGCGGCGGCATCAGCTTGATCTCGGGCACATCGAACACAAGCATCAGCAGAATGATGGCGGCGCCGATGATCGCGATCAGCGACAGCCCGTGCCGCGCCGCGCGCCGGCCGGCCTCCGTCCGACGCGAATGCGACGGCGCACGCACAAGCTGGGCAAGCGACCGCCCCGTCAGCGTGGCCAAGCGCGCCGGATAGCTTGCGGATTCATGGCGGACGACCGGCGCCGGCATTTTCTAGTGTACGTCCTCGGAACGGTAGATGCCGATGGAGATCGGCCTGCCCTGCGAGATGTTATAGCCATCGATGCGCATCGCCGCGTTGTAGCGCAAACCGATCGCTTCGGCCCGCTGCACGAAATTGCGCTCGGAACGCGCCTCCACCAGCGCAAACCGGCATGCGCCCTGCGCCAGGAAATCCGCGGCACCCGAACCGTCGGTCAGGACGATCGAGGTGTCGGTCGAGAACACCAGGCTCGGCTCGTGGTAGCCGGCCGAGGCCAGCTTCGGACCCGGGCAATTGGCGTAGCGCAGGAGGTACCCGACCTCGCCGCTCGGAAACAGCGGCTTCAAAGACGGCACCACCAAGCCATAGATGGCGATCGCAAGCAGCATCGCCGCGATCACCGCATTCAGGAACGAGCGCTCGGCGCGGCTGTCCTCGAACATCCACCAGGCGGCCAAGCCGAAGATCATCGCACCCGCCAGGAACGGCCAGGCTGGGAACGCGGGCTGATGGGTCAGCTTGATCGCACCGGCGACCGCAATCACGGCAGCGATCGCGGGGATCGCGAACCACCAGGCCGAGCCGCGAATCAGCCAGACGGAGCGCGACAGCACGCGCCGTTCCAGCGCACCGACGGTCAGGATCGCGATCGCGGGATAGAGCGGCAGCACGTAATGCGGCAGCTTGGTGAGCACCGCCTCGAACACGATCCAGGACGGGATCAGCCAGGCCAGCAGAAACTGCGCGCCAGGCTCGCGTCGCGCACGCCACACCGCCGGTGCCGCCATACCTGCCAGCGGCGCACCCGGCCAGAACGTGATCCAGAACAGGACGAGATAGAGCCCGGGCGGCGCGCCGTGGGATTCCTGCGCGCCGAGCTTGCTCAGCATGTCGCCGCCGACGGAATCGGCGAAGAAGGTTTCGCCGGCGCGCAGGAAGATCAGGACGAACCACGGCAGCACCAGCACCAGGCACCACATCAGGCCCCAGACTGGGCGCATGCGGGAGAACCACTCCAGCGAGCGGTCGAGGATCGCCAGAGCCACGATGGCGAGCCCGACGAACATCAGGATCAGCGGCCCCTTCAGCAGGATGCCGCCGGCCAGCGCAGTCCAGAAGATCACAGGCCCTGACCACGGCGGATGCGCGGGATCCTCGCCGCGCTGCCAGGACAGATACACCCGTGCCAAAGCCCCCATCGCGGCAGTGACTGATAGCAGCAGCATCGCGTCGGTCTTCGCCAGGCGCGCCTCGGCGCCGAGCAGCACGCAGCTCGCCATCATCAGCGCCGCCAATGCCGCGCCGCGCCGGGTGACGAAGGCAAGCGCGGTCCAGTAGGTCAGAAGCACGGCGCCGATCGCGCCGATCAGTGACGGCACCCGGTAGAGCCAGATCCGTGTCTGCGCCCGCGGCATGCCGAGGGCGGAGGCCGTTTCAACGACTGCGGCCTGCAACCAGTAGATGCCGACCGGCTTCTTGTAGCGGACGTCGTCCTGGAACCGGATGTCGACGAAATCGCCGCTCTCGACCATTTGCTTGGTCGCCTGCGCAAAGCGCGCCTCGTCGCGGTCGATCGGCGGGGTCGCGAAGAAGCCGGGCAGGAACAGGACCAGGCAGCACAGCACCAGGAACAGAACCGAGCGCCGGTGATTGGCGGTCGCAAACTCGAATGCGAGCGCCAGCCTGCGGCTGGAATGCGCAGGTTTTACAGGCTGTTGCCCTGCTCCGAAACGCCTGACATTGACGGTCTCAACCATGGGCTTCGCATACGATGAAACCGTAGGCCAAACAACCGCACAGGTTCCGTTTTGTCCCCTGTGTGGGCTCTGGGTCACTGCACCCGGATAACGACCGTATCGGCGGCTCCGGTCGCGTCGATCACGGTCAATCGGGCAAAGCCGGGGCCCGGTGGCTCGATCAGGCGCTGGCGACGGCTATCGAGATCGCCAACCGCGACCCCGTTGACCAGCATGGTTAACGGCAGGACGCCGCCGGCGACCTTGACCGGCATCGGCGCGACCTCGCCGCCTACATCGCGATCGACATCGATGCGCGAGCCGTTGATCGGGAACTGGATGTGCGGCGCCTGATCGCTGCCCGTGCGCACGAGTTCCCCCATGGGACGGAAACGGCGGAGCGGCAGCGGCAGCTTGGTGTTGCTGGCGACCAGCGTTCCCTTCGGCGCCTTCGGCAGCGCCGCAGGAATCCTGCCGGTCCGCGCAAAGGCGTCGAACAGGATCGGCGCCGCCGCGCCGCGCCCGATCAGCCCCGGCACCGGCACGCCGTCGGGACGGCCGACCCAGACGCCGATGGTGATGCGGCCATCGAAGCCGACCGACCAGGCGTCGCGGTAGCCGTAGCTGGTGCCAGTCTTGAAGGCGATCCGGTTGTGCACGCCGTTTTCCGGCGGCGGCGTGCCGATCAGGACATTGCCGACCTGCCAGGCGGCAACCTGGTCCATCAGCCGCATCGGCTCGCGCTCGTCTTGATCAAGCATGATCTCGCGGAGCGGCTTGGTGGTGCCGAGCCGGGGGAAGCCGGCATAGAGCTGCGCCAGATCCTGCAAGGTGATGCCGACACCGCCGAGCCCCATCGCCAGTCCTGGCACTTCGTCTTTCGGCAGCACGAGGCTGGTGCCCGCCTGCTTCAGGCGCGACGACAAGCGGCTCGCGCCGACGCGGTCGAGCAGCGCGATCGCGGGCACGTTGAGCGACAATTGCAGCGCCTTGCGCACCGGCACGGTGCCCTGGAAGGTCATGTCGAAATTCTCGGGCGCGTAGGAGCCGAAGCGGATCGGGCGGTCGTCGATCAGGCTCTCGGGGTGCACAAAACCGTCCTCGAAAGCGAGGCCATAGATGAACGGCTTCAGCGTCGAGCCGGGCGAGCGCACCGCGCGCGTCATGTCGACCTGCCCTGCCCGGCGCTCGTCGAAATAATCGGGCGAACCGACGCGGGCGAGGATGTCGCCGCTTTCATTATCGACCGCGATGATCGCAACCGAGATGTTCGGCCCTTGCGCGATGGCACGCTCGCGGGCGAGAGATTCGAGATTCTTCTGCAGCGTTGCATCGAGCGTCAGTCTGACGACGGACGCATCCTTCATCGTCGCGAGCGCCTGATCGGCGGAATGCGGCGCCAGGATCGGCATCGGCTTGCGATATTTCGGCACGGCTTCCGACTTGGCCTGCGCGGCGTCTTCCGCCGACAGCACGCCCTCCTCCACCATGCGATCGAGCACACGGTCGCGCCCCTCGCGCGCGGCCTGCGGATAGCGATCGAGCCGCCGCCGCTCCGGCGATTGCGGTAGCGCGACCAGCAGAGCCGCCTCCGCCAATGTCA
Source organism: Bradyrhizobium sp. 31Argb (assembly GCF_043638955.1). Lineage (NCBI taxonomy): Bacteria > Pseudomonadati > Pseudomonadota > Alphaproteobacteria > Hyphomicrobiales > Nitrobacteraceae > Bradyrhizobium > Bradyrhizobium sp. 31Argb. Next base: position 11,247 of record NZ_JBEGDB010000108.1, read on the forward strand.
GCCGCTTCGGCTCCTTGCCGAAATAGGCGATCGATGCCGCGCGCACGCCTTCGAGATTGCCGCCGAACGGCGCCAGCGCGAGATAGAGGTCAAGGATCTCATCCTTGTCGAGCTGCTGCTCAATCTCCACTGCGCGCACGATCTGGCGCAGCTTTGCGTAAAGCGAGCGCTCGCGCCGCGGCTCCATCAGCCGCGCGAGCTGCATCGTGATGGTCGAACCGCCGGAGACGATGTGGCCGGAGGTGACGAGCTGCAACGCCGCGCGCGACAGCGCCAGCGGATCGACCCCGCGATGGGAATAGAACCGCTGGTCTTCGTAGCCGAGCAACAGCTTCAGATAAGTCGGATCGACTGATGTCTTCGCGTCAATCGGCAGCCGCCAGCGGCCATCCGCCATCGCGTAGGCGCGCAGCAATTTTCCATTGCGGTCGATGATCGTGGTGGAGACTTTTCGCGCGTCTGCAAGCGGCAATGGGCCGAGGGAGATGGCCCAGGCTGTGAAGGCGCCCGTCACGATCAGAACGGCGACGGTCGCCATCACGACCGCCTTCCTGATCCATCGCCAGCGCGGCCTGTTCGCCATCCCACTCATTTCGCCGACCGCACCTCCACAGTGCCGGTGCCGGTGCGGCCGTAGCGCGAGGGATTGTACATGTCATCGACATAGGCCTGCGGCAGCACGTATTTGCCGGGCGAGACCGCGCGCACGACATAGGCCACCGTGAACACCGACTTGGCGTCGCTGGCGCGGTCGATCGCCGCGGTGAAGCGGTCGTCGCGGAACTCGGTATGCTCGGGCTCCTCGCCATCCTCGATCCAGTCGAGCGTACCGGAGTCGCCGGAGGACACGAGGTGCGGGTTGTCGATCTCGAGGCCGGCCGGCAGATAGTCCGACACGATGATGTGGCCGTATTCCGGCTTGGCTTCGGTGATCTTCAACACCACGGCGAAACGATCGTTCTGCTTCGCCTTGCTGACGTCGGCCGGCTTGCCATCGAGCGTGAAATAATTGCGCTCGATCTTGAAGCCGTTGGAAGCGGACGGCTCCGGCGTCACCGGCGAGCCCGATACGGAGACCACGACCTGCACGGGCGCCTCGCCGGTGTTGGTGATCTTGATCGGCTTGCCGGCCACCGCCTCGGCCTTGTAGCTGCGGAACACCGCCGTCTTGACCGGCTGGCCGTCGATGTCGAGGTTGAGCGTCTCCTTGGCGAGTGCGCGGGCGGCCAGCACCAGCCAGGCGTTCTCCTGGGTCGAGGTGTAAGGCGTCAGCCCCCGCGCCGCCTCGACGCGCTCGACTGCGCCGATCATGGTTGCGCGCGGCGCATTGCCCTCACCGGCGAGCGAGACCAGTGCCGCCGCATCGCGCAGCGCCGAACCGTAATCGGTGCGGCCGAACTCGAGCACCGGCTTTGGATTGAGCGAGTCGAGCGCGGCGGCATAGACCCGCTCTGCTCTCGCTCGGTCGCCGACCAGCGCCAGCGCAGCCGCGAGCTGAGATTTGGCAATTGGAGTTGCGAGGTTGTTCAGCTTGGTGTCCGCGAGGTAGCGCAGGTCTCCGATCGGTGCCGCGCCATTGCGGGCGAGCACGTAGAGGCCGTAAGCGAGATCGCGGCCGCCGTCCTTCTCCGGCTCGTTGGCGTTGACGACGGCGTTGCGGATGCGATCGAGCGCGCTCTTGAACTGCACGTCCGGCACCACAAAGCCCTTCTCGCGGGCGCGGGTGAGGAAGTCGGCGACGTACGCATCGAGCCAGGCGTCGTCGCCGCCGGCCGACCACAGGCCGAACGAGCCGTTCGAGCCTTGGCGAGCGAGCAGCCGCTCGATCGCATCCTTGATGCGCTGGTCGGCCGCGGTGTCCATCGCCAGATGCGCGCCGGCGGCGAGATCGTTGACATAGAGCAGCGGCATCGCGCGGCTCGTGATCTGCTCCGAGCAGCCGTACGGGTAGCGGTCGAGCGCCTTGAGGATGGTGGCGGCGTCGAGCGCAGTCGACAGGCTCGCCGACACCGACACGCCGCCGGTGCCCTGCACGAGGTCGGTGAACATGTCAGACGTCAGCGTCAGGCTGTCGCCCCTGGCCAGCGTGCGAACGGAGCGACGCGCCAGCACCTGCGTCGCCGGCTTGACGTCGAGCGCATAGTGCCGCGCCAGCGTCAGGCCGTTCGGGCCTGTGATGTCGACGTCGAGATTGGCCGCACCGGCACCGCCGGCGTCCAGTGCCAGCGACAACGAGCTGCGCTGCTTGGCGGCAAGCCTCACCGTGGTGGCGGGATTGCCCGAGAGCTTCACCGGGCCGGACGCCTTCACGTTGATGACGTAGTCGCCGGCTGCGCCCTCGACATTGTCGATATCCATGCTCATGGTGCCGCGGTCGCCATTGAGCAGGAAGCGCGGCAAGGTCGCAGTCAGCACCACGGGATCGCGCACGGTGACGTCGGTGGTGGCGCGGCCGAGCTTGGTGGCGCTCCAGGCCACCGCCATCACCCGCGCGGTGCCGGCGAATTCCGGAATGTCGAAGCTGATCTCGGCGGTGCCATCGGCGCCGACGGTGACGATGCCGAAATAGAGCGCGAGCGGCTTCTGCGTGGGCGGCGAGCCCTGCAGTTCAGCGCCGCCGGAATCGCCGCCGGTCCTGATCTGGCCGCGCGTGCCCTGCATGCCGTCGATGAGCTGGCCGTAGAGATCGCGGATTTCGGCCGTCAGGCGGCGCTGGCCGAGATAGTAATCGTCAGGAGCCGGCGGCTTGTAATTGGTGAGGTTGAGGATGCCGACATCGACGGCGGCCACCACGACCTTGGCGTCCTCGCCGGGATTGAGCCCGTCGAGCTTGACCGGGATCTTCAGCGCGCTGCCCGGCCGCACCAGCGACGGCGGCGAGAGCGTCACCGCGAGCGTGCGAGCTTTCTTGTCGATGCCAAACCACTTCAGGCCGATCGCGCGGCCCGGCATGCGCTGCGCGGCGGTATCGAGCGGACGGCGCAACGTCGTCATCACATAGGCGCCGGTGCCCCAGTCCTTGCCGACGGTGAGCCTGACCTGCTGGGTGCCTTCCTTGACGTCGACGGTCTGCGTGGTCAGCAGGCGATCGCCGAGCACGTTCACGGTCAGCCGCCCCGCCGAGCGGGCGTTGACCGAGACCACCATGGTGTCGCCGGACTGGTATTCCGGCTTGTCGATCGAAGTCTCCAACAGGTCCGGCGTGTCGGCGCTGCCGTCGGAGTACCAGCCGACGTCGAACTGCACCGAGGTCAGCGGACCGTCGGCATCGTTCGACTTGACGTCGAGGCGGTAGCGGCCCGGCTGCGGCGCGAACGACAGCTGCGACGGCTTGTCGGCGGCGAGACTGACATCGCCATCGGCGACGCGGCTGGTTGACTTGACCGGTTCAAATTCCCAGGACGAGCCCTGGCGATACCATTGGTAGCGCGACTCGACCTTCAGGAGTTCGTAGCGCAGACCGTTGCGCGCGAGCTGCTTGCCGTCGGGGTCGACGAACACCACGTCGAACTCGGCCTTGTCGCCTTCCGCCACGCTCTTGTCGCCGAACGACGGCTTGATGCCGATCAGCGAGTTTGCCGGCGCCACGGGCAGCACGATCTTGCGCTCCACAGAACGGCCGCCGGTCTCGGCCATGCGGACGAAGATCTGCGCTTCCTGCGGCCGGGTCGAGGTCGGCGCCTTCTCCAGCTTGACGGGGAAGACGGCTGCGCCCTTCGCGTCGGACTCCGGCAGGTTCTCGATCGGGGTGCGCTCATTGCTGGCGCTCTCCTCATCGGCGACGCCAAACTGGTAGCCGGGATAGCCGGGACGTCCCGAGGCGGCCGACGTCACCAGCATGTCGCCCTCGAGCTGCAACCCGGAAGCCGGTGCGCCATAAAGGAAATGACCGTCGACCTTAAGTTCCACTGGAACTTCAGCTTTGATCACCTTGTCCTTGGCGGTCAGATCGAATTCGATCCGCTCGGGGACGTAGTCCTCGACCATGAAGGTGGTTTCGCCGACCGAAGAGCCCTTCGGATCGGTGAACGCCCGCACCCGCCAGGTGCCGGTCGGCACCGCCGAATTCAGCGCAACGGCCATGCTGCGGCCGCCTGCGCCCTGGTCGGGCAGCACGGCGCGGCGGAATTCGACGCCGTCGGGACGCTCGATCACCAGCGTCAGCGGGCCGCCGGTCATGGCATTGCCCTGCCCGTCCCGCAACAGCGCGGTCAGATAGACGGTCTCGTTGGAGCGGTAGACGCCGCGCTCGGCATAGACGAAGGCATCGGCGCCCGCGGGCACCGCGCGACCCGCGACGCCGCGGTCGGTCAAGTCGAAGGCGTTGGACTTCAGGCTCAGGAACGCATAGTCCGCCTTCTCGCTCATGACGGTGAGCAGCGCCGGCGACAGGCCGCCCTCGCCGCGCGCCAGCCCGGCCTCGAACAGCACATGGCCGGTCTCGTCGGTCTTGCGCGTGGCCAGGATCTCGTTGTTGCGGGCGAGCAGCTTCACTTCGGCTTTGGCAACCGGCTCGGTGGACGCCAGCGAATTGACGAAGACATGGATGCCGTCATTGCCGGAGAACGCTGTCAGCCCCATGTCGGAGACGATGAACCATTGCGTCGCCAGCGTGCCGTCATCGTCGCTGCTCGGCCCCTTGGCGGCGGCGGTCATGACATAGACGCCGGGCTGCAGATCGCCGAGCGCCTGGTCGACCGGGAACGCGGTGACGACGTCCTGGTTCAGGGTCGCAGCGGTCGCGAGTTCGCCGGACCATACCTTCATCCCGCGCTGGTCGCCGAGGTCGGAGAGCTGGTAGCTGCTCAGCGTGCGCTGGAAGTCGCTGTCGATCACCGTATTGATCAGGTTGCGGTCGCCGATCCGGAACACGTTGATGGTCACGGCCGGCGTGTTGACGCTGACCACCGGGATGCCGCGCTGGCCGGTGCGCGGCAGCACATAGGCGCGGCCGGTGAAGCGCACGAACGGCTTGCGGTCGCGGACATAGATGTTGAACTCGGCCGACTTCGGCAGCACTTCCTTCACCGTCGACGGCAGGCCGGCACGCAGGTTGATGTTATAGCGCTCGCCGTGCTTCAGCCCGTCGACACAGAGCTGCTTGCCTTCTGTAGTGAGCGCCGGCTTGTCGGTGCCGGCAAGCGCCACGAACGGCCCGAAATCGACGCGCTTGGCCAATTCCTCGGAGAACTGGAAGCAGGCCCGCGGCGTGGCGCCGTCGGAATCCACGCTGTAGTCGAGCAGCCGGAAGCCGTGCTCGTCGCGCATCTTCTCATACTGGCCGCGGACGTCGGCGACCTCGCGCATGTCGAGCGACATCCGCAGCGCATCGAGCGCCGGCCGCCACAATTTGCGATCCGAAAACGCCCGGCCGAGCACGGCCAGCGCATCCGCCTCCTCTGCCTGGCTGCCGGCGCGCTGATAGGCGATGTAGGCGGCGGTGGAGGCGCGCTCGAGCAGGAAGGTCTGCTCGCTCGAGGTCGTCGTGGGGACCCGGAAGATGGTGCGGGCAAGCCGCAGCCAGTTGCCGCTGTCCTCCGGCGTGGTGGCTGCGATCTGGCCGAGGATCTGCAAGCCGGTCCGGAAGTCGGCGCGGCGGAAAGCGGCATCCGCATCGGTCTTCAGCGTCGCCGTGCTCTTGGCGACCGGTCCGGCCTCGCTCTTGATCTGCGCCTCCAGCTTGATCGCGGAATCGGCGAGGTCGTCGCGCTTGAACGCCTTGTCAGCCGCCTGCGCCGTCGCGAGGCCAAGCGCTAGCGCTGCGCAAAAAGCTGCGACACGAACCAAACCAATCATGACGGATCTCCCGGGGCGGCAGCCGAATGCCGCGTGACGAATAAAAGGGCGCGAAAAGGTGACAGACTGATGGCGCGGAAACAACGTAGCGAAGGAGTCGCAAACAGGCATTGCCAAACCAGTCATTATCCCCGGCCGGCGGAGCGCCGGCGCGGCAGGCGGTGACCGTGGACCGCAACCCGCGCTCCACCCGCACGCCTTTGTCGCCCGATATCAGAAAATGGTTCGGATCGGGTCGCCGAAAAATCGGATCTTTCGCATCGGCAGGCTGGGCGGCCGCCCAGCCTTGGAGCATGATCCGGAAAAGTGGAAACCGGTTTTCCGAAAAGATCATGCTCAAACAAAGAGATTAGATCATGATCCGATTCCGTCTAATCGGATCATGATCTAATGTCGAAGGAAGCGGAACTGCTGCGTGCCGTGCTCGCGCGGATCCGGGCTGCGCTCGGCGATGCGATAGCCCTGGTGCGCAGCGAGGAAGGCTTGCGCCGGAATCCAGTTCCTCGCGTACCTGACGAGCTTGTCCTTCGACGTCGGCAGCGCTCCCGGTCCGTTGTCGCTGAGGAAGGATGTCTGCACCTCTGCTTTGGGGTCGGCGTCGCTGATCGGCACCCGATACCATGCCATCGCCGCCGGCTGCGTGGCGCACAAGGCCCGGATGGTCTCAGTTGCTTCCGGAACGTATTGGATGGCGCCGTTCGAGTGCATCAGCTCGATCTCTCCGAGCCAGTCAGCGGCTTCATGGATGTCGCTGAAGAACATCAGCCGATTGGTCGCCAACTGACGCGCGCGGCGCGCCATGGCCGGCGTTTCCACCACTGCCCAGCGGATGTCCGGCGCCTGCTTGCGGGCGAGCTTGTAATGCAGGCCGGCCCCGCCTCCGAAATCGAGCACTGACTTGATCCCGGCCACGAGCGGCCAGTCGCCGGTAGGATCATAAGCGATGGTCTTGTGGAAGATCGTCTCGACCAACTCCTCGCTCTCATAGCCCTCGATGACTTCGCGAGGCGGGAACAGCTTGCGTTTTACTCTCTGTATCAAGGTCATCGACGCCTCCCGTCCAAGCTTTTCTCGGCAGTGCCCACCTCCCTACTGTCAGAAACATTTGGAAACAATTCGACGGGGTGCGAATTACGGTCGCGCCCCTCACTGCGCGAGGGAGATTGCGCCGACGCTCAATTCGGTTGGCGTTGCCGGCTTGCCCTGGGCGGTTGCATCCCGGGGATTGCGAGGCCCGCCCTGCCTGGACTGTGGCGGTGCGGAAGACGGCAAGGGGTGATTCGGCGAATGGCGATCCCAGCAGGATTCGAACCTGCAACCCGCGGAGTAGAAATCCGCTACTCTATCCAGTTGAGCTATGGGACCGTCTTGGCGCGGTATCGGCCATCAAGCCTTTCAATAGTATAATCATGGGCCTGTCGCCAGCATGGCAGAGTGCAAAATAACAATAAAAACATAAGGCTGGGGTCCCGACCAGGCCCCTGGCCTCTTCAAGTCCAACAGGGGCCTCCCGAGCCCGGAATGCCCGGTCGCTTCGAAAACATCCGGTCGCTGCAACGCGGAATCTCAGCCTTAAGTAGTGGCAGTGGTTTCCCGGATATATCGCGATCACAGCTCAGCGTAGAAGGTATCCAGAGAATGCACGCGTGCGTATGGGAGTTGCGTAATTGCGGCAGAAGCTCCGGATTTCCAGGAACCAAAGATCACTATTAGAGCTATTTTCACCTGATCTACTCGAACAGCTCGCCGAGTTGGAATGGTTGAGAGAGCAGGTCAGGCAAGCGGAAAAGCTGAATCCGCAGCAGATACTGACTCAATTCAAGGCTTACCGGCAGCAGAAGGCGACCAAGGCCAGGCGGACCGCGCACTAGTCTTCCACACCCAAGACGGCCGGCAGATCGATCTCCGTTTGGCTGCCTTCGACGACGGCTGCGCTACGCCTGACGATGAAGACGATCCGCGCCGTTCAGGACACGCGCGCGTCCGAAAGCGAGCCCAATAGATCTTCGACGAGGTGGTCGATCAAGGCCAAGGCAATGGCAGGCTTGGCGACGTCCACGTCGTCCACATGCCAGTATCTCACCCTGTCCGCCATCTCCGGAAAACGCCGTTCGATGAGCGGCCGATGCTCTGCTTCCTTCAGCGCGATTATGAGATCCGCGCTCTCCAGGTCAGGCAGGGTACAGGGTTGAGGGTACCGCAAGTTTCCGACCGGCCGGACACCCCTGGCCTGCAGACCATCGAGAGCGAAAGGCGACATTGGGCCGACGTTGTTGGGCGATCCCCTCTCCGCGGCCCCTTTCGAGAAGGCGCGCCAGTTCAACTCGGCCAGCCCTGCGCGGTGATTGAACAGCTCCTCTGCAAACCGGCTGCGGTAATAATTGCCTGTGCACAGGAACAACAGATGATGAGCCATCGCGAAAGAAAGAATCATGAGCTGAGAGAGGGCGCCGCTACACTGATTGATATCGATGGTCGCTTTGTTGCGCAATTGCGCGACGGCTGCAGGGCGGTTCGCAAGGTGCGAATTTGATCATCAAATCATCTTGCAGACGATGATGCACCCTTACACGGATTCGTCATTGTTGAGGCACGTTTTGTCGCAGCGTACCCAGCGGGAGGCGGGTGGATAATGAGCGATCATTAATGAGGTTGGGATCGTGATGGAGTCATGTCATGAGACGAACCGAACTCAAGCGGATGAGTTCTGACCGCCTGTGGACGTTGCGTGTCGAACTCGCTGACGTCCTGCGACAGAAGATTCAGTCGATGAAGGCGCAGTTGGAAGATCGTCTGAAGAAGCTGCGGACTCCCACTTCGGCGCGCCGGCCATATCCGGAGATACAGCCCAAGTACCGCAATCCTGATCAGCCATCAGAAACCTGGGCTGGTCGAGGCAAGCAGCCGCGGTGGCTGGTCGCGCAGCTAAGGTTGGGAAAACGGATCGACGATTTCAAAATCAAGGTGCGGAAAAAGAGCCGGATCGCCGTCCGCCTGGCGCGCATCAGCAGGTAGTGTCCGCGTGCCGAGGAACGAAACCGCGGGAGTTGAGTCGAATCCCAGCTTCCGGTCGAACGCCCCCTACCCCCACCGGCCGGAGGAAAACCTCCAAGGTTGGCGGCCCCAGCGCACCTGGGGCCGTTTGATGAGGTGCGCGCTCGGGCAAAGACGTCTTCCGGGGCAACGCTCTGCGGCTCGCGCGACCGTTGGAGAGGCACGCGGGAGGCGCCTTGGCATGGTTAATCCCTGGTTGCCGAATTTGGCAAAGGTCTTGCTAATCGCTGCTCCGACACTGCAGCCCCCGACGGGGCTGCACCGAGTTGGATCAAGCGGGAGCAATGCCCATGGGTGCCGCGTCTCAGACTGGGAATTCCAGCATCACCGCGTTACGTGACGTCCTCGTCATCCAGACAATGCTCGAGGATCTGCAAAGGTCTGTCCGGATCCTCGATTGCGATATCGCGACGGAGGAAGCCACCGGAAGGGTCAGCAACGCTGCGGACCCGCGATATCCGCTGCTCGCCAAAACGCTTTCGACGCGCCGGGACAATCTCAAATCGACCATCCGGGCGCTGAGCGACCGCTTGGGCCAACTGACGTCGATGGCGTAGCTACCCCCTGTTTCACGCCCCCCACCCGCAACCGGGTGAAAGGCGGGCCGCCGGTTATGGGGCGGCCAGAGGGAGAGACGGGCAGGTTTGCGCCCAGCGCCTTGCTGCCATCGCCGGCATGCCTTAAGGCGGCTCGCAGATTGCCGTCCGCGATTCACTGGAACTCGATGCGAAAACTGCTTGTCCCACTCTCGGCCGCCCTTCTGGTGGGGGCCTGCCTGCTCGTACTCAGGAACGAACTGCACGCAAGGCCCGCCACGCAGTGCGGCTTCTGGGGCGAGATGGAAGCCGGAATGTCCTGCCGGTGAAATTCGCCGCCGTTCGCGGCCTTGGAACAATGGCCGAAATTGGGGCAGAGCTGACGCGAGCGGCGAAGATCAATGCCGCCGCGTGGTTTGGCCCCGCCAACCACGCCCCGAGCAAAACCCGGGCGCGCCAATTCCCAAAACTTGGTCTCGTTGCGATCGTCGGAGGTGAGGTGTTGCTGGCGCCCGCCTCACCCGACCGTCGGTCAACCTGATCTCTTCACCGGTCGCGGGCGCGCCGACATTCCCCAAATGGGAACTGTCCGATGATTTTCTTTGGCGTTCGAGGGCGATATGGCCGGTCTGCCGAGTCTTGCGCCGGCAACCGAACTATCTGAGTACCAGCCGCGCCAATAGTGCCGCCAGTTCGCCCTGCCGCGACACGCCCACCTTGGAGAATACGCGCTTGAGGATGGTCCGGGCGCTCTCCTCGGTGATGCCGAGCTTGTCGGCGGCGTCGCGCGGCGACTGGCCGGTGCCGACCAGCGCCGTCACCCTCGCCTCGCCCAACGTCAGGCCGAGCACATCGCGGATCAGCGAGGGGTCCGGTGGGCTGCTGTTGTCGGGGTCGACGACGAGGATAAGCAGCCTGGCCTGGGTCAGGAACTGGTTGATGCTGTTGGCCGCCATCGAGACCGGGAGGACATAGAGCGCAAGCGGGCGTCCCGACGTCCGCCGGTGCACGATGATCGGCTTTTCGCCAGCCAGAACATCCTCGGGGCGGTACGCCGCGAGACGCTTCATGGCCGCGGAGGCCGGCGAATTCAGCGCCAACGATCCCGCGGCAAGCTTCTCCTCCACGATCTCGAGACCATCCCCGAGCAGCGACTCCGCCTTCGGGTTCGAGAAGATCACGCGGCCGACCGAATCGAGCACAAAGACCCCGGTTCCCAACCTCGCCAGCGCTGCGCCGAGGCCAAGCTTGCTCAGTTCGGAGTCCATCAGGCGGATACCAAGGCGAAGCGACCGCTCGACGTGGCGGCCGAGTTGGGCCACGAGATCAAGCTCGGCGTCGCTATAGGCGGGCTTGCCGCTCGCGCGCTGGATGCTCATCGCCACCTCGATCTTCGCATCCGGCGAGACCGTTGCGGCGGCGAAATATTTCAGGCCGTGTTTCCGAAGCAGCTCGGAATAAAAGGGGTCGGTTGCGATGTCCTCGTCGGAGACGACGTCACGGTCGGTCAGGACGTCACGATTGAAGAAATAGCCGCGCTCGCGCGCACGGATCGCGCGGATATCCCGAAAAGTCCACTCGCGCATGTATTCTTCCGCGATCACATCGAGCGAGGCGGATTGGATGGCGCCAAAACTTCCGTCGTCCCTGCCATAGAGCAGGATAGCGCCGACATCGTCGAGGCAATCGGCAATGCTCTGCAGGGCCACCGGCCAATGCGACGGTTCCGCCGCGGATTGATAGATGGCGTCGATGGCCTTCAGCAGGTGATGCGACATTGGAACCGACAAACCGAACGACGAATGAACGCGCGGCAATCAATCACGAGGATTGAATGCCCCGCACAATACATTTGGATGTCAGGAAACGATAACGGGCAAGTCCGTACGATCACGGCCTTTGCACGGCCTTTGCATGGGTAACCGCAACCACTGACGACCCATCGCGCTCCGCCGCCCCGTGAGGCGCCGATCACCGCTTATCGAACGGAATATATTGCTGGTACTGCTTCGGCACCGAGCTGCGGTAGCGGGCCGGTACGGTTCCGGTGTCGATCGAATGCTCAATCTCCTGCTGCCGCGTCCGTTTCTTTGCGGCGGTCTTTTTCTTCTTGGGCGCAGCCTTCTCGGTGGCGGACGGATTCGTATCCGGCTGGGTGGCGGCTGGCGTTGTCGTGGCGGCCGGCGCCGTGGTCGCGGCAGGTGGTGCCGTGTTCGCGGCCGGCGCGGCGGTGTCAGTTCCGGTCGTAGGAGAGGTCTGGGCCAGTGAGTAGCTCGAATAGGACATCAACATGAGCGCCGCGGTGGCCGCGGCAAAGCTGGAAAACTTTTTCATCTGAAAACTCCAATAGTGTCGAACGCCGGGCGCTTCGTGCAATGCGCGGCATTAGACCACGAAAGCCCGCCTCGCGCCAACGCGGAGGGCCCGCGCGAATCTCAGGGTACAGCGATGGTAACAGCGGTTATGTTGCCGCGGTCACACTCGATGCGCGCTGACCTGTCAGTGGACGAGGAGCCTAGCCGGGCGACGGCTGCTCCGCGTGCGCACGCGCGCCCCCCCGGCCTTGCATCCCTGGTGCAGGTCGTCATGACGAAGGCGATGCGGCTGCATTGCCACCCCGGCCCGAGCGCCGCGCTCGCCACCGTCTCCTGAGAAAGGCTGCCGGCCGAAAGCAGCGCCACGCCAAAACCGATCACGACGATGACGGCCAGCAGCGCTAGTCCCTTGCGGCTATAGAGTTGGTGGATCATGCGATCGTTCCTGTTCAGTTGGCGCGGAGCATACGACCGAGTCGCCCCTCTCCCTGTGATCGGCATCACAATTGCCCGCGGCGTTTTAGCGCTGGCCCCTGCGGCCTATTGCGCCGGCTGGATCACGTTGCAGTTGGTCCGTCCGGACATCAGACAGTCCTGCATCTTGCTCGCCGCAGTCAGTTCGCGCGCCAGCCACAAGCCGGCTGCCAGCATGGCGGCCGCAATCACGAGACCGGCAATCGCGCCGCGGCGGCTGCCGCCTTCCCTCGGGTCTGTCATGATCGTGTCGGTTCCCGGGCCGTCACTGTGAAAGAGATCGTGGTTGCAGTAGCTGCTTCGCAAGTACCCATGTGATCACAACAACTTCAGATCAAATCTGCAAAGTCTGGGCATAAGTGTCGCAAATCCGTTGCGCGCGTCCACGCGCTGTTCAAGAAGTAAGCGCCGTCCAAGAAGCGCGTGTGTGCGGAGCGTGCCATGGGTAAACAAGAAACGGGCTACGACTATCATCGATACAAAAAACTGCTGGTGGAAGCGGTCGACGAGAGCAAGCGGCTCGAATTGATCGAGCTTCTGATCCGCGAGAGGGCCCGCGACAAGCTCGAAGCGCAGCGGACGTCCGATCGCGTGGCCATCACGGCGCAGACGGTCGCCAGGGTGCTGGGAACCTCCCGTCAGCGCGACAACTTCTAGCTCGGCTAGAATTTTAGGGCAGTTCGACGCAAATTACCGTATTGCCCATGGCAATCATCGGCTCACTTCTGCTGCGCATCTCGTAGATCAGGAATGTGGTTGCCGCGCCACTCGTCAGCTTTAATCTCAGCAACTTGCCGCTTACGGATGGCTCCCCTGTTTGGCATGCCAATTGGACGCTGGCATTTTGCGCTGGGTTCACTTATGTGCTGCGCGAACCCGATTTTCGTCATCCCTCCAACAGCAGTGAAGATAACAAGGCTCTCTAGATGAGCGGCTTCAAGGAACCGAACTTTTCCGACCGCCAGAAGGCGGCGCAGCAGGCCCGGCAGAACATTCTGGATAAATTCCGCACCCGCCCCGGGCCCGATGATCCCACGGTGCAGGCGCGCGCCGCCGAGCGCGCGGCGATCGCGGCCGGCCGGGAGCAGGCTCGGCTTGCGCGCGAGGCGGCCAAGGCCGAGCAGCAGCGACTCGAGCAAGAGGCTGCCGCCGCGGAAGTGGCGCGAATCGCTCGCGAGAAGGAAGAGGAAGCCACGCGGCAGGCCGCGATCGAGGCCGAACAGAAGGCCAAGCGCGACGCGCGCTACGCCGCCCGCAAGGAACGCGGCAAGAAAAAGAAGTAACTCGCCGCATGCGAGGTGAAGCGGAGACCTCGTAGCCCGGGTGGAGCGTCAGCGTAACCCGGGACCGCTCGTAGTGAAGTGCACCCTTATCGTGAGACACGATAATCAGGGACAGGAGCCCGCCGCTTGAGGCGGCAGGGCGGGTTGAT
>NZ_JBEGDB010000109.1:0-24670 GCF_043638955.1 Bradyrhizobium sp. 31Argb
TCCTGCCACCCGAAAACTTGCCGATCCTCGAATGGCTCGGTATCAAAACGTCAAAATCACTGTGATGAACCACTAGATCGATATCGCCAGCGTTCAATCGCCGTCGTTTTCCGGATTGTGGGAGCGCATCGTCCTGAGCGTCATTCTCCCGGGCGGATAAAAAGACGCCGGGCGATTTATCTTGCGGGACCATGGCAACGCCTTCACTAAATGAAGAAGATGACGGTGCTCGCAGAAGGCGCCGCCAAGAGCGCCTGCTAGGGAGAAACAAAAATGATCCAAGACGAAGACGTCCATTTCCACAAAGCGGACGCTGGCGTCCCGAACTGGGCGGAGACCAACTTCTTCGGCTTCTTCAATGCTGAGGCCACGCTAAATGTGGGCGTCTATGCCCTGTTTCGTCCAAATCTTGGGATCGTCAGCTCCACGATCTGCATGAATTCGGGATTTGCCAACACGCCCTGGGAGGCGGACTTCTGCGATCTGCGGGCCTCGATCCCAATCCCCGAACCCCGTGACCTCAGCGATTTCTCGCTCGAGAACTCGCTGCGCATCAAGTGCCTCCGCCCGAACATGGACTGGCACATTGGATACGACGATGGCGAGGGAACGACGATCGATGTCGAGTATCGGTCGATCATGCTTCCCTTTGATATCCATGATCCCGTCATGGACCCGATGAAGGCGAAGGCGCTGAAGGAGGCTGAACAGGGCGGCAAATTTGCGTGGGGTACGGCCTACAACGGTCATTTCGACCAGACCGGACATTTCAAGGGCAAAGTCGCGGTCCGCGGCAAATCGTTCCCGATCGATTGTATCTCAACGATGGATCATAGCTGGGGCCCTCGTCCCGAGCGCGGCGCACCCAACATGAGCTGGCTGCACGCGCACTTCTCGCGGGATCTGGCCTTTCACGCCATCTTCAGCTTCGACCCAAAGACCAACGGGCGCGAATTGTCGCTCGCCCATGGCTACGTCGTAGAGAAGGGCAGGGTCTTCGGACTGAAGGCCGCGCACGGCACGACGAAGAGATCGCGCGACCGCTACGCGGACGAGGTCGATCTCGTCCTTGTCGATAGCAGCGATCGGGAATGGAGGTTGCGCGGCAAGGGATTGACCAGCTTTCCCTGGCAATGCTGGCCCAACATGGTGTCGTTCAATGCGCTGGCGCAATGGACCTGCGACAGCCTCACCGGCTACGGGGAAATCCAGGACTTCTTCGAGATGCCGCAGCTCACCGCGTTGAATTCCGAACCCGCGACGCGGGTTCGTGCTGGCGTGGCGGCATTGCCATGAGCGTGCGGGCCGTCCTTTTCGATCTCGACGGAACGCTGGTCCAGACCAGGGAAGCCTCATGGCGTGTGTTTGCGAAGACGAACGCGGCGCTTGCGCTCGGCATCAACACGCAGGCCGAGTTCTTTCGTCTGCTCGAAGACAACATGTTTCATGGCTTGCAGAAGCATTGCGGCGACGACAGATGGGCCAACGAAGCCGCCCAACATTTTCTCGAACTGCTGCAGCGTGAATACAATCCCGACCTCGTGCCGGGGATGGCCGACGTCATACGCGCGTTCGCCGGAAGCTGCTCCCTTGCGGTCATCTCGTCGAATTCCGTGGCGACGATCCGGCGCATCCTGGATCGGGAAAACCTCACGCACTGCTTCTCGCACGTCTTCGGCGGCGACGTCGAACAGGACAAGCGTGCATGCGTGAGACGTTTCCTGTCCGACCGGTCGTACATGGTCAACAGGAATTGCTCGCCGGCCTATCGCGAAGGCCACGAGCCGGAAGCGCCGAGCGCCGACCAGATCGCCCTGATCACCGATACTGTCGGCGATATCAGGCATGCGGTCGAATGCGGGATAAGGGCCATCGGCGTCGCCTGGGGGATGCATGCCGAACAGCAGTTGCTCGCGGCCGGAGCGGAGTTCGTTGCGGTGTGGCCGCAGGAGCTCGTTGCGCACCTTCTGCCCGGGGGCTTTGCCTCGAGTAGCTGCTCGATTGCGCCCGCCGCTGAGGCAGGTTCGATTACCCCTTGCTCCGGCTGTAGCTGCGGTTGCCAGGACAACGATGTGGCCGATGCCGCGGCTGAGCGCAGGCGGCGGAGGATGGCGGCAACCGCCATGCTCGATCAACGCGTGAGCTGCGGCATCGACAGACCTCGCGAGGAAGAGAATGTCGGCGCTCCGGTGGGCAGCGGCGCCGTCGACAAGATTCTTCTGGCCAGTTTACGCCGTCTGCAGGGCGGTGGCCGACCAGCGCTGCGATGACCGGGTTTCCAACGATAGCAACAGAGGGAGGAGTTTAATGAGCTATATCGCGGAAGGGTACAACAGCTTCGAGACCAAGAAAACGCTGTCCGGAATCGTGAAGTATCTTCCAGACCCGAAGTCCGTCATTGCGCTGATCCAGAGCGGAAAGCTGAAAGAGCACATCCTGCTGGTCCAGGGTGGAACGACGACCTTCCTTGCGCCGGCGCTGAGCTTGGGCTCCATCGGCGTGATCACGATGTCCGGTGCGCCGGAATCTCATCTCGGAATCCTGTCCCGCGAATTCCAGATGCCTTGCGTCATGACGGCCTACCTCACCGGCAGCGAGTCCCGCTACGTCACCGGCGGCAACAACGATGCCCACTTCGCAGCGATCATCAAGGCACTCGAAGGCAAGAAGGTGCAGTTGCATTGCGAAGACAGGGAAACGGGGCGCGTCGCTGTCATCGCCTGACTGCCCAATAAACAAATCTCAGTCGAGGAGGAAACGGATGTCTACCTACAAGGACCGCTACAAGTCGGCCGACGACGGTCTGCGATTTCAGGATCTGGTGTATCAGGGCAATTTTAGGGGTATGGACCCCGTGCCCGACGGCATCCTGGGCGATAAGATCCTGCGACAGCGCGCCAAGAGCAAGGTGCTGGAGAAGGTAAGCAAGGAAGACGTGCTCAGGGACCAGTTCACGGTCGACGAGCTGAATGATTTGAACAACTATCTCGCCTGGAACATCTGGGACGTGCTGGTGATGCGCGCCACCGAAGGTGTCTCGGGCATGATACCTCGTCAGGAATACGAGATCTTGGCCTTCATGCACGAATTCTATCGCTGGCCGGAAATCCTGGAGATGACGACCAACGAGATCGGCGCGCAAGGCGTCATGAATATCGGGGCGACGGCGAGACGAGAGATCGGCACCAAGGTGAACTGCGTCCACGACTGGTGCATCGGCGCGGTCGGTTTCGGAATGGGACGTTGCGGCCTGCTCGCGCTCGAGGCTATTCAGCCGCAGGACTACGTCCGCGAAAGCAACATCATCCTCAAATTCATGCAGCGCATTCTTTGGGGCAAGCGCCAGGACGGCTATATCCTGAACTCCCAGGATCGCTATCGCTGCCGAATCCATGAGAAGGATATCCTGGACCAACTGACCGGGCAGATCGAGTATTTCGACCCGGGCAGCGACACGCATGATGCGCTGGTGCGGTTCAATGCGGCCGCGGAACTGCTTTCGTTCCTGGATCACTATGATTGCCGCCTGGGACTGGGCGATACCGGTCCCTACGAGCTTCCGGACGGCAAGATCATGATCATCCGCGACCTCTTCACCAACGAGGAGGTCTATGACTGGAGCGACGTCTGCGACCACGAGAACGTGCCGCACTGCTACTCGCTGTGCCTCGTGATCGATCCGGACAAGATGGGTCTCTCGGAGATCCGGGTGAACGACATCTCCACCACGTTCACGCGTCCGAAGAACTACATCGAGCACATCATCGGCGGCGCGGTCTTTGTTCGCGAGAAATGGGACACGCCGATGGGTGAGGTATATCCCGTCAAGATCTCCGAGCTGGAGAAGCGGCTTGAGGGAATCCAGCAGGCGACATTCAAGCTCTATACGAAGTTCGCCCGCATGTCGCGGCGCACGCTGATCACCAACGGGCTGTACGTGTACTATATCGACATGATCCTGCCGCATCTTCGCCTGGCCGGGACCTACGACAAAGCCTGCAAGGACTACGAGTTCTGGGAGATCGACCAGCGCATATCGAACTACTACTATGACATCGTGAAACGTGGCTTTGCGCAGGCGACGGTGCCGCAGAAGATCTTCTCGGGCGAGGGATATCTTCCCTTCCCTGATAATGTGAGCCTGACCAGATCGAAGTATTTCTGGAAATAGCGCTCAAAGCACAGGGACGGGCGAGGCGCGCTTTGCCTCGTTCGTCCTTCGCAGTCGACCGGACAGGTAATGAAAGATCTCAACGAACAAGACTTTGTCGTGCTCAATGGCGTCCATCTGAAGAAGATGGCAACCGCCGAGGAAATCGCAGATGCGGTCGGGCTCGACGTTTCGACAGTCGAATTGGTGCTTGACGCGGCCGCCGGCACCGGCCTCTTGATGGTCGCCGAAGGAAGGCACCTGCTCTTGCCGGAGGGGACGAGTGCGGTCCACGACTATTACCGGACAGCCTATGAGGCGATGCGTTCCAACCAGGTCGTTCTTGCATGGTACGAGCGCTTCGAGACCGTCAACGAACAGTTCATCAAGCAGGTGAGCGAGTGGCAATCAGCCGACGGCGACGAACGCATTCAATCGCGTCTGATCAGAACGGTGGAGCGCCTGACCAAGAACCTGCAGGAGCTCATTCCGCTGATTCCCAGATATGAGAACTACGTCAGCCGGTTCGGCAACAGCGTCGCCAGGGTCGACCACGGCGAGAAGGATTTCGTCTGCAAGCCGACGATCGACTCCGTTCACAATATCTGGTTCGAATTCCACGAGGATATCCTCTCGGTCATTGGGCGCCCGCGGGATACATGATGCAATTGCGTGTGATGGCGAATGTGATGGATGACAGCTTCGTTCGGGAAGTGACGGACAGGGACGTCGAGGACGCGCTGCGGTTCGGAGGCAAGGCAAGCGGGCTGGCAAAGATGGCGCGTGCGGGAATACCCATTCCTCCCGCGTTCGTCATTGGCGTCGATGGCTTCCATCAGTTTCGGACCAATGGCGGAAAGATCGACCAACGCCTCCTATCCGAGATCCACGATGCGATCCGCGCTCTGGAAAACCAGTCTGGCCGTTCATTTGCCGGCAGAGTTCATCCCTTGCTCGTCTCGGTCCGCTCTGGGGCGCCGGTCAGCATGCCCGGAATGATGGATACCGTTCTCAATCTCGGGCTGACATCCGCGTCGGCGTTCGCGCTCGCGGGCGGTCCCGGAGGAAGCGGCTTTGCGCTCGACACCTGGCTGCGGTTCTGGCGGATGTTCGCCGACATCGTGTTGGGGATCGATCCATCCGAGCTGATGCAGTCCGTGAAAGACGCGGAGTCGATGGCGCGGAACGATCTCACGCTTGCCGCCTTCGAGAATCTGGAACGCTGCATTCTCGATCAGATTGAATCGGCAGGTGAGACGGCGAGTGCTGATCCGTACCGGCAACTCGAGCAAGCCGTGGAAGCCGTCTTCCGGTCCTGGGATAGCGCGCGGGCGAAGGCTTACCGGAAGCACCATGGAATCTCCGATGATCTCGGCACCGCGGTGACGGTTCAGGCCATGGTCTTCGGAAATGCGGATGAAAACTCCGGGTCTGGCGTGGCGTTCACCCGCAATCCGAACGATGGCAACAAAGCCCTTTATGGCGAGTATCTTATCGGCCGGCAGGGAGAAGACCTGGTATCTGGAACGCATACGCCGATCGATCTGTCCGAAGCGAGCGCGCTTGACGCCGGCCTGCGGCAAGCCTTCGAGCGGCACAGTGAGACACTCGAACGGCTCTATGCGGATGCCGTGGACATCGAATTCACGGTCGAATCCGGACGGCTATATTTCCTGCAGGTGAGACCAGCGAAGCGAACCGCGGCCGCCGCTATCAGGATCGCGGAGGATCTGGTTGCGGAAGGGGTTCTCGAGAGGAAGGCGGCGCTGGCGCGGATTACGTCTGAGCAGGTCAGAAAAGTGTCGCGACCGTCTTTCGACGAGGCGGATCTCGCAAAGGCCGCCTTGCTGACGCAGGGGCTCGGATCGTCGCCAGGACACGCCCACGGGGCCGTTATCCTTGACGCCGATCGCGCGGCCGACAGAGCCTTGGCCGGTGAGGCCGTCATTCTCCTGCGTCCGACGACGAGCCCGCAGGACATCAGGGGAATGCTTGCCGCGGGCGGGATCATCACTGCGCGAGGCGGGGCGCTCAGTCACGCCGCCGTGGTTTCCCGCGCGCTCGACCGGCCCTGCATTGTCGGTTGCGACGCGATCGATATCGACCTCAAGCGCAAGACGTTCTCGATCGCCGGCCGGATTTACCATGAGGGCGATCAAGTTTCGATGGATGGAAGCACCGGAAAGGTGTTTGCGGGTGCGGTCAAGCTGAAGGCTGCCGGCGCGGGCCTGCCCGCCCTCAGGCGCATTCTGGAATGGGCGGATGAGAAGTCCGAAGCGTCGGTCTGGATCTCGCCCAAATCGAGCGACGAACTGATCGAATCGACTGAGGCGGGTGTCCCGAGCGGCAGCGTCGTCAGCGTGACCGACCTCATCATTGCGAATGGCCGCATCGGCCGGTTTGTCGAATTGACGGTTGCCGCCGGTCCGCCGAATCCGCCGCGCGGCATAGCGGAGGAGATCCGTGCGATCGTGTGTGAGGCCTGTGCCCCGGCGCTTGCGGGAGCTTCGGGACGCGTGCTGCAGTTTCGGCTGCCCCGCGTGAGCTCGGACCGCGCGCGGCGCTTGATCGAGAATTGGCAGGAGCTGCCGCCGGGCTTCTTCCTGCCTCTCGGCTCCATGACCTATCTGCGCGCGATTCTGCTGGGAATATCGGCCGCGGCAGAAAGGGCCAGGCACGAAGGCGCCGCCGTGCTGATCGGCGGCATCTCAGCTTGCTCGGAATTTGCGACTTTCCAGCGCGAAGCCGAACAGGCGGGGCTGCGTGCGGGCGCCATGATCCAGAACGTGATGGCGCTTGACGACATCGTTCAGATCACGGAGACCGGCGCGCCGATCTGGGTCGACGCCGGGGATATCGTCCGCACGGTGTGTGGTCTCCCGATTGAAGTGCAGCAATCGTTGGATGTGCTGGACCAGTACGCGAACGAAAAGCTCATTCGAGCGAATCCTTTCCGGCGCCTTCCGCCCTATGTGGCGAACCTGCTGTCGGCAGCCGCCATGGCTGCAGAGCGGGGCGCTTCCTTAGGGATTGAGGGCAGCACAGTGCCGCCTGAACTGCTGGTCGAGCTTCATCGCATCGGATTCCGCCGCTTCTCGGTCCCGGTAGGACGGCGCGACGAAGTCCGCTTTTCGCTCGGACGCTTGCAGAAGGAGTAAGCCATGGCGTTGCAGGCTCTTGGTTTGGTCGAGACGCGAGGATTGGTGGCCGCCATCCAGGCCGCCGACGCCATGGTCAAGGCGGCCAATGTCAAGCTCGTCACCCGGCAGCAGCCTGGCGGCGGGCTCATATCGATCATCGTGCAGGGTGACGTTGGAGCGGTGAAGGCCGCCGTCGATGCCGGCGCGGCGGCTGCGAGCCAGATCGGAAAGGTCGTTTCCACACATGTCATCCCGCGTCCACACGACGGGATGGAGGATATCCTGGAGAGACCACCGGTTCGATAGGGCGCACCTTTCCTGAACTTGACGGTACGCCCGATACGGACGCTCACGCACGGCCGCCATTTCCCTTGGCGCGGCGCAGCAGCTCCACCACTTCCCGATCCGAGATCTGGTTGAAATCCCGGTAGTGCATGCCGACTGCGAAGAACGACTCAGGAGTCATCAGGCAAATGATGTCGTCCGCCTCCGCCTTCAGGCTCACAAGCGTTTCGGTCGGAGCGACCGGCACCGCGAGCACGAGCCGGCGCGCACCTGCCCTGGAGAGCGCCTTGAGCACGGCCCTCATCGTTCCACCGGTCGCGATGCCGTCGTCGATCACGATCACGGTGCGGCCGGCAATGTCGACGGGTGGCTCGCTGTCGCGATAGAGGCGCCGCCGCCGCTCGATCTCGGCGAGCTGGCGGGATGTCTCCGCCTTGAGATAGCCCGCGCCAGGCTCGATGGCGCGAACGATCTCGTCGTTCATCACCACCTGCGGCTTGGGACCGTCGACCACCGCGCCGAGTCCGAGCTCTTGATGACCGGGCGCACCGATCTTGCGTACCAGCACGACATCGAGCGGCGCGTTCAGCGCCTGCGCGACCTCGAATGCGACCGGCACGCCGCCGCGCGGCAGTGCCAGCACCACCGGGTTGTCGTTCTTGAACTTAATGAGCGTGGGCACGAGCCGGCGTCCGGCCTCGCGCCGGTCGGCGAAAATGCGCTCGTCGCAGGTTCCCGTCAGCGGCGATGACAGGAAACGGCGGAACCAGCGTTTGGCATGCTCGATGACCTCCTCGAGCGCGCCGGGCTCTTCAAACAGATGACTGGCTCGCGGCACGATGACCAAATCCTTCTCGCAGGAAAGCGCGGCGAAGGCCGCACGGTTGAGCGGAATGACCGGCAGGTCGGCGCCGCCCACGATCAACAGCGTCGGCGCGGTGACGGCGCGCAGCGCCTCTC
Source organism: Bradyrhizobium sp. 31Argb (assembly GCF_043638955.1). Classification (NCBI taxonomy): domain Bacteria; kingdom Pseudomonadati; phylum Pseudomonadota; class Alphaproteobacteria; order Hyphomicrobiales; family Nitrobacteraceae; genus Bradyrhizobium; species Bradyrhizobium sp. 31Argb. The sequence continues at coordinate 8,536 of NZ_JBEGDB010000109.1, forward strand.
CAGCCAGATCGGGCCGTCCGCCGCGCGAGACCACCGCGCCGACATTCTGCCGTTCGGCCGCGGCGACCAGTGCGGCCGCGGCCCCGGTGCTTGCACCGAAATAGCCGACGGGAAGGGTTGCGAATTCGGGCCTGGCACGAACCCAGTCCGAGGCCTCGGCGAGGCGTGACGCCAGCAGACCGATATCGAAAACGTTGCCGCGGTTGCGGTCTTCCTGCTCGCTGAGGAGATCGAGCAGCAGGGTGGCAAAACCAGCCTCGCGCAAGCCCGCCGCCACCTGATTGTTGCGCGGGCTGTTGCGGCCGCTGCCGCTGCCATGCGCGAAGATCACGATGGCAGTCGCGCCCTCGGGCGCGTCCAGTATGCCGGCGAGATGATGCGGACCGATGTTGACGTCGCTGATCTGCGCTCGTCCGCCCGTCATGATCAGTCCTCGGCAGGAGAAAGGGCCACGTTGCGTTCCCTCTGCGACTGTAACTCAGGCCGGAGGTGGATGTTCCTCCGCATCCCATGTGCCGCTGTCGGTGAGAATCTCTCACCGCCACTCGGCGCAGCGAGGGAAGCACCAAGAAGGATCGGCCGACATTCCGCGGAAAACCTCCCTCGCTCCCCTTTTCAGCCGCCTTCATGGGAAGAGCGCGCTCACGTGATACCCTCGACAGCGCGCAGCGCGGGTACCACGAAGTCGATGAAGGCGCGCACTGCAGGTCTTAGGAAGCGCGACGTCGGATAAGCCACGTAGAGTTCGCTCGCTCGAATCTCGTACTGCGGCAGCACCTGCACCAGACGTCGCGCACGCAGTTCTTCCGTCACCAATGGAAGCTGTACCGGACCCAGGCCGCGGCCCGCCAGCAAGGCCGCAATAAGGACCCGTGCGTTGTTGGTCTTCAGCACGGGCTGGACTGGCACTTCGATGGTTCTGGCGCCGTTGGAGAGCGTCAGTGTTCCTCGACGAGATAGCACCGCGTCAGTGACAACGAGCGCATGGTCCGTCAGTGCCTGGCAGCGCCGGACCGGTCCATGCTCTGCTATGTACTCAGGTGTCGCAACCAGGATGCGCTTGATGAGGCCCACCTTGCGCAGGACGGTACTTTGGTCCATCGGGCGTCCGATGCGAACCGCCAGGTCAATGTCTTCATGCACGAGGTCCGCCGCCCTGTTTTCCAGCGTGAGGTCGATCGATACGGTCGGGTGCTGCTTTTGGAAGTCCATGACGATGCGGTGCAGATGGCTTTCACCAAGGCAGACGGGGCCGTGAATGCGCAGCTTGCCACCGACTTCGCCCATATCACGGCGCACCATCTCCACCGCCGCATCGATGGCGGCCAGAGAGGTTCCGCCTGCTTCATAGAGCATCAGGCCTTGCGGGGTTGGGCGCACCGCGCGCGCGGTCCGCTCGAGCAGGCGCGCACCGGCGTGCTGCTCAAGGTTACGCAACAGCTTGCTCACCGCGGGCTGTGAGACGCCCAGGTCACGAGCAGCGGCGGTGATGGAGCCGCGCTCGACAGTGCGCACGAAAGCACGAAGGGCGGCGGTCAGATCCATTCATAACACCTGGTTATGCAGATCATTCGCTCATAGCGGATAGACGCGGTGCGGTCCATGATGAACATTCCGCGCAAGAACTCGGCCAAGATGAGGTGCACGATGGAGCTCGACCGGCGATCGCTGTTGTTCGGAGGATCACAGATGCTGCTCGCGGGCGCGGCCGCGACGGGACTGCAGTCCGTCTCTGCTCAAGAGAAGCTCGATAGCGCGGAGCCCACTAAGATACCGGCCGGGATGTCTAGTCGTTTCGTCGATGTGAATGGCATCCGCATGCACTACGTTGCCATGGGATCCGGCCCTGTCCTCGTTTTGCTGCACGGGTGGCCCGAGACTTGGTTTGCCTGGCGCGGCATCATGCCGCGACTGGCCCGGAAGTTCACCGTGGTTGCGGCTGACCTGCGTGGGTCCGGACTATCGGAACGCACCGACGCTGGATACGACAAGCAGACGATTGCCGAGGACATACGCGCATTGATCGCTCACTTGGGACCCGCTCCAGCCCACGTGGTCGGTCACGATATGGGCGGCAAGGCGGCCTATGTCCTCGCCCACCTTTACCCGCAAGCCGTTTCCAGGCTGGTGCTCGTCGACTGCCTGCTTCCGGGAACCGAGAATTTGGACGCCCTGCGCGGTGGAGCCTGGCACTATGGATTTCACATGGCGCCGGAGTTTCCGGAGATGCTGACCATGGGGCGAGAGCGCGACTACATCCGCGCGCAGATTCGGGCCTGGTCGCACAACAAGATGGCCATTTCCGAGGATGCCATTTCAGAGTTCGCCTATCATTACGCCCGCCCCGGCGGAATGACAGCCGGGTTCAACTACTATCGAGCGCTGCGCCAGGATGCGCGGTTCGCCGAGGCGTTGCGCGGACGCAAGCTGACGCCACCTGTGATGACCATCACCGGGCGTTATGGCGTCGGCGACAAGCTCGCCGAATCCTTGCGCGGTCAGGCTGCCGATCTCACGAGTGTCGTCGCGGAGGATAGCGGTCATTTCGTTGCCGAGGAGGTTCCGGATTTCTTCTGCGAGAAGCTGGAGACATTCCTGGTGGGTTGAAGCTTGATGACGTGGACAAGCGGCGCGAAATCTAACGCGTTACTGAAACGCGACCTCGGCGAAACTCCGGAGCTTGCGCGAATGCAGGCGCTCCAATTGTTGCTCCCGCAATCTCTCGAGCGCCTTCAGGCCGATCTCGAGATGCTGGCCGACGCGCTGCCGATAGAACTCGCTCGCCATGCCCGCGAGCTTGATCTCGCCATGCAAAGGCTTGTCCGAGACGCACAGCAGCGTGCCGTAGGGAACGCGGAAACGAAAGCCGTTGGCGGCGATCGCCGCCGATTCCATGTCGAGGGCGATCGCGCGAGATTGCGACAGACGCCGAATGACCGAGCGATCGCCGATCTCCCAGTTGCGATTGTCCACGCTTGCGACCGTTCCCGTGCGCATCAACCGTTTCAGCTCGAAGCCTTCGAGCCCGGTCACTTCACCGACCGCCTCCTCGAGCGCGACCTGCATCTCGGCCAGCGCCGGTATCGGCACCCAAAGCGGCAGCTCATGGTCGAGCACGTGATCCTCGCGCACATAGCCATGCGCGAGCACGTAGTCTCCGAGCCGCTGCGTATTCCTGAGACCGGCGCAGTGTCCCAGCATCAACCAGGCGTGCGGCCGCAGCACCGCGACATGGTCGGTGATGTTTCGTGCATTGGACGGACCGGTCCCGATGTTGATCAGGGTAATGCCCCGATAGCCGGCCTCGACCGAATGAAAGGCCGGCATCTGCGGCATGCGTTCCGGTGCGATCCCGGTCGTGCCGCCGCCAAGGCGCGCATTGCGCGTGATCACGTTCCCCGGGCCGACGAAGGCGTCCGGGCCGATCTGGCCTGAAGCCAGACGCTTCTGGCTCAGCTCGGCGAACGCATCGATGTAGAATTGGTAGTTGGTGAAGATCACGAAGTTCTGGAAGTGCTCCGGATCCGTGCCGGTGTAATGATAGAGCCGGCGCAATGAATAATCGACGCGCGCCGCACGGAACAATGCCAGCGGCTCGGGAGCGCCAGGCGCGAGCTCGAGCGTGTCATTGGCGATCGCGTCGTCGATGGCGGCCAGGTCAGGCACATCGAAGTGATCGCGCAGCGATCGCATCACGTTCGACTTGTCGCCGGGAGAGAGTGCGGCTTCGATGTTGATGTCGCGACGATAGGCGAAATGAATCGGGATCGGCTCGTTCGATTCGCCGATTTCCACCGGTACGCCATGGTTGTCGATCAATCGCCCGATCTGCTCGGTGAGGTAGGTGCGGAACAGGTCCGGTCTCGTCACACTGGTTTCATACACCCCCGGCCTTGCGACGAAGCCGTAAGCGAGGCGCGAATCGACCCGCACATAGGTCGAGGTTGCAATGCGCACGAACGGATAGTTGGCGCGCACGCGCGCCGTGAGCGGCCCGCCATTGGCGTAGGCCTCGAAGTGGTCCCGCAGGAAGGCGGTATTGCGTTCGTAAATCTCTTCCAGTCGGGCGACCGCTGCAGCGGCGTCCGTGAACGCTTCGGTTGTAATCCGCGGCGGGGTCAGCATGGTGAGGGCGGAGCACATTGTCGTTACTATGGCAGATTCTCAGGAGCAAAAAAGGGGGAACGCCGGCGCGAGTTGCGCAAGCGCCTCCGCCGCTCGGCGGCACGGCTTGCGCTGCGATCGCAAGGGTCACGTGCAATTGAGCGTCCTGCCGGCCTGTTCCGCCAATTGCTTACAATCGAAACCGTTTTCGCCGGCATCTGAAACAGTGCGGTAGCACCCCCCGCACAATCTCGCTGCTCTATTAAATGTAAGGAGAGCAGGCGATGAAACCCACGCCGATCGAAGCGTAAAGGGAGCAGGCGGAAGGTCCGGCCAAAAAGCGCAGCGTTCGTCTTTCACGAGAAAGTGTGGACTTACGAGCAGATTCTGATCGAGGCCGAACGTCTTGCGCGGGGAATGGTCGCTCACGCGTGAAGCCGGGCGATCGCGTGGCCATGCACATGATGAACCGCCCCGAATTCGTCGTGGCCTATTATGCCTGCTTTCTCGTAGGCGCGATCGTGGCTCCCTTGCGGACCGCCTTCAAACAGGCCGAGCTCGAGCCGCTTCTGCGGCGGTTGAGGCCGGCGCTCCATATCGGCGAAACCGCACTCTACGGCAATGTGGCCGCTATCGATGGCGAGGTCCTGCCGCGCGACCGGCGCTTCCTGGTCGAGACAGGGTCCGGAGTGAATGACGGATTGCCGCTGCAGCAATTGTTCGATGACGCCGGCCGCGACGACTTGCCGTCCTCGCCCGCAGCGGATCAGCCTGCGGTGCTCATCACCACGTCAGGCACGACCGGCGAACCCAAGTTCGTCATTCACACCGCGTCCAGCCTGGCGGAATCGGTGGACCTCATGAGGAACAATTGGGAACTTGCGGGACAGGACGGCATCGCCATGCCCTTGCCCCTGGCGCATATGAGCGGGACTGCCGTTTTCTCGGTGTGTATCTATAGCGGCACCCGTTCGTGCTGATCGAGAGCTTCGACGCCGACACCGTGCTCGATGCGATCGAGAAGTACCGTTGTACCTTGCAAATCGGTTTTCCCGCTCAATATGCCGCGCTGCTTGAGCGCCAGCGCGCCCGACCGCGCGACCTGAAGTCGCTGCGCTATTGCCTGACCGGAGGCGATTCCTGTCCGGTGGAGCTGCAGCAACAGGTCACGGCCGCTTTCGGTGCTCCGCTCTATAACGTCTGGGCGGCGACGGAAGCCGTCGGCAATCTCGGCTACGCTCTGCGGCCCGGTCCCGTAATGAGGATCACGAGGCCAGCGGAAGTCCGGGTGGTCGACGACGATGGCAAGGATGTCGTCGATGGCGAACCCGGCGAGCTCCTGGTCCGCGGTCCGAATCTGTTCGCCGGCTACTGGAACGATTTGAGGGCGACGGCGGAAAGCCTGAAGGACGGCTGGTATCGCACCGGCGACCTGGTGCGGCGAGATGGGCAGGACGAACTCCTGTTCGTTGCGCGCAAGAAGGACATCATCATTAGCGGCGGCACCAACATCTCCCCTATCGAAATCGAGCAGGCGGTCGCCGCCCATCCCTCCGTCAAGGAAGCGGCCGTGGTCGGTGTGCCGGACGCCGTGCTCGGACAGCGCGTGATCGGCTTCATCTCGCTCGCGAAGGGAAAGAGCGAGCAAGTCGTTCCCGGCATCCTCAGCGACGTGGCGACCCGGCTTGCCGCCTATAAGGTGCCTGAGCATCTCATCGTGCTCGACGCCTTGCCGCGCAATGCGCTGAGCAAGGTCGACCGGAACACGTTGCAGGCGATGGCGATCGAGGGCGACAAGGTGTCCCGTTCCCGGGCAGACGAACAACCATCGCGGCGCGCGAGCTAGGCCGTTCGCGCATTCCGGAATAATGACAAGGTCGTTGGCGGATTAGCGAAGGCTAGCCCGCCGACGCCATTTGTGTGGTGGACTACGTCGCTACGGTCCGCCCTGGACCAAGAGTCCTGCGATCTTTCCGTCCGGCGCCAGCGTAATCCTCCAGATCGATAGGCCATTGGCATATTTGGCCTCGTACACATCCCAGCCGCTGCTACCCACTCCCCTGAAGGAGATCGATTGCAATTGTCCCGATTGTTCCAGGCCGCGCTGGAGCCCAGTCAATTGCTGACGGGTAGCGACTGCCAATTCCGGCGTCATCGCGTCGTAGTTCGGCTGCCCGGCCCGAATAGCTTCGATCGTGCGACGTAACGCCGCCTCGCTGCCCGGTTGGGCGGTGCCGTCCTTTATTCGCTTCGCAAGCTGCTCCGCCACTCTGTCGGCTTCGGCCTTGTCCACCCGTTTTGCCAATTGCTCGTGACCGTTCTGATGGAGCACCAGCGCTGCAGCCTTCCCTTGCGGGTCGGTGACGAAGGAAATCTGCGCGTGGACGACCTTGGCAAAGAATTTGGTGGGGCTCTCGGGATAGAATTGCACCGGCTGCTGCCCCGTGAGCTGTGCGAAGAGCTGATCCCCTTGCCGCGTGACCGTGAAGATCAACACCGCCCGCTGATAATAGCCAACGTAATTGTCGAGTAGCTTTGCGTCGATCGGGACCTCCGTGCGCGGCTGTTCCTGCTCTGCCTTACGCTTGGCCATCGTGTCGGGATCGAGTGTCGTCGCATCGTTATCCGCTTTCGGAGGCGAGGGGGCCTGCGCCACTACGCCGGACGAGACTGCCACCAGCGGCAGGACGCAGGCGATGATCGCCGCGCGCGCCTTCCAGTCGATCTTCCTCGGCAGCCGCGTTTCCACCAGGAGCTGTTCGACCCGCCGCGCGACGGTCTCCGCTCTCGCCATCGCCAGGTTGGTCGAACCGCTTGGTCCACGTCCCAGCCGGACGAGAAGCTCAGCATAGCGTATGCGATCTTCGATGTCCTCGATCGCCGCAGCGTCGCTTCTGACCTCCGCCAGGTAGATGATCCGGCTGTTGACCCACCACGCTAGCGGATTGAACCAAAACACGGCCCTGTTGATTGCCGCCAGCAGCAGAACATAGAAATCGCCTCGACGCACATGCGATTCCTCGTGGACCATGATTGCGCGTCGGTCCAGGGCATCCCAGGTGCCGTAGTGCTCGGGCAGGAGGATGGTCGAGCCGAATGTTCCGCGTGCCTTGATGGCAGGGCTCGAACGCACGTCCTTGCCTGCAGTCCAATCCTCGTAAACCGGATCAGCCGATATTTGCAGCCGCCAACTGAGCGCCGTGCCGATCGCCAGTCGCAGCAGGAGCCAGCCGGCAACCAAAAGATAGATCGACGTGGCAAGCAACCGCCAATCGAAGTGCTGCGATATCGTGCCATGCTGCCCGACGGAAGCGGGAGCAAGGTCGGAAGCGAGGGAGGAGATCGACATGTCTCCCGTCAGGACGAGGAGAGCCGGTGGGATGTCAGCCCCGACAGTGAACATCGGCCGGCCGACTATAAGAGGGGATGCAAGAGAGGCGATCAGCACCAGCCGCCATGTCGACATCAGGATATGCGGATTAAAGATGCGCAGCGCCTTCAAGCCGATCCAGATCGCCATGATCAGGACGGACGAGCGGATCGCGGCTTCAAGGACGATTGCCAACATTACTTCCTCTCGTTCTTTGCCTGTCCAATCTTCTTCGATAATTGCTCGAGCTGCTTCTTGTTCAGCATCTTGGCGTCGACGATGCCAACGAGCACATCTTCGATCGAGCCGTTGCAGAACCAGTCGGCGATGCGCCGGACCGCCTTCGCCGCCACCTTCCGGCGATCCTGAACGGGACGAAACAGAAATGTTCGCCCCTCGACGTCGTGCGTGACGAAGCCTTTCTCCTCCAGCCTGCGCAGCACCGTGCGGACGGTGGATTCCTTTAGCGGCCGATCCAGCCGCTCCCGCACCGCTTCCGCGGTGATCGGCGCATGAGCCCAGACGAGCTGCATCACCTCTCGTTCGAGCTCGCCGAGCTCCGGCAGATCATCATCCATTTTATTGCGACCCATGATAACGTTACAGCGTGTAGCATATAGCGACCGAACAGTCAATGATCATGCCCGCACCGTCCCGCGGCGCGGAGACGCCATGTCTCTGCCGCGGGGTGCGAGTGCATGCTGCTTCCAGGACTCAAGGGACGGCCACGCCAGAGCCATCACGGGCAGATTGTCCACGGGCAGCTCACATCCGTCGCGATCGTGATATCAGAGGATGGACGATACTTCGTGGAAGGAGGAAGCATGCGCCGGGATTTCTGGTTCCATCATCCGTTTCGGGTACGCTATTCCGAGGTCGATGCGCAGGCCGTGGTGTTCAACGCGCACTACCTGACTTATTTCGACACGGCGATCACCGAGTATTTTCGCGCACTCGGCTATGACTATCTCGGCGAGGTCGCAAGGACCGGCGTCGATTTCCACCTTGTGAGGTCGGTCGTCGAATACAAGGCGCCGATCCGGTTCGACGAGGAGGTCGATGTGTGCGTGCGGGTCGCGAGGATCGGCCGATCCTCGATCACGCTTGCGCTCGCAATTTTCGCCAAGGGCAGCGACGATCTCCGCTCCACCGGCGAAATCGTGTGGGTATGCACGGACCAGCGGACCCATAGCTCGGTTGCCGTGGCGGAGCCGTTGCGGGCGCTGATTGCAAGCCGCGAAAAGGCCCTCGCTCAGGCGTGATCGGCGGGCGCCGGCGGGCGCGCGCCAGCCGGCCGGTGTCGCGCCTGGTTGCAGGTGCAAGCTGATCGCGGATCAGACCGCGACATTGCGGTCCTCGTCGACGACGGTCAGCCGGACATTGCCCTGCAGAATGTAGGCCCACTCCGCTTCCTTGTGCCAATGCAGTTCGCGCACCACGCCCGAATCGAGGCGCATGTTGATGCCGGCCATCGATTTGGCGACCGGCAGTTCGCGCACTGTCACCTCGCGTGCCCAGCCGCCGTCCTCCAGGCGGTTGTGGGCCATGCCGAAGGAGAATTTGAGATTCGGGAGCGAGCCGTTGTCGGTTTCCGGCGGCGTGAGGATATCGGGGTTCTGGTTGTCGAGCAGGGCGTTGCGGGGACCCGGATCGGTTGCGCCTTTGGCGCCGCGGATAGGCTGCCTTAGATGGCTGTCGGACATGAATTTCTCCCTGACGTGATGAACGATGAGGTGCGAAATGCACTCGCTTCGCGGCGAGCGTGCCAAGCTATGCCGAGGATGCGGGGAAATATTTCCGCGACGCACGCCTTTTGCCGAAATGCCACAATCGTGGCGGATCATTTGAGCGGCGCTAGAGCATTATCCGGAAAAGTGGAAACCGGTTTTCGCGACAAACGCGAAGCGTTTGCGCGGAGATCATGCTCAAACAAAGAGCTGAGATCATGATCCGATTCTGTCTAATCGGATCATGATCTATGCTTCGCCGAGCGGCCTCGCGGTCATCATCGGGCCATTCGGAAAACGGCTATGGAAATCGGAAAGATCAGGTGCGAGGCGGGCGGTATCGCTGTTCCGATGCGCGTTCGATCGAAGATCCGGATTTCGTTGATGCAATGAGCCAGCCGGCTGACATGGCTGCCGCCGCTCGAAGCCCGGACCTCGATCCGGCGCGCGCGCTCGATCTGCTGGTGACGGTTGCGACATTGCTGTTCGCGAACGGCCAGACGACCGAGCGCACGACCGAATGTGTCGAGCGGCTGGCGACAGCGCTCGGCTTTTCTGCGCGGGTCTTTCTGCGCTGGGACGAAGTGACCGTCGCGATCGAGAATGGCGGCGGAGCGGCGAGCACGACCGTCGAAGCGAGGCCGGTCGGCATCGAGATGGGAAAGGTCGCTGCCGCAACCGCGTTGATTGACGACTTCTGCGATCACCCCTCCGCGCCAGAACCGCTGCGGTCCGCGCTAGCGCAGGTGCAGGCCCACCCGCCCGTCTCGCTCATTCGCTTCGCAACCTTCGCCGCCATCGGCGCCGCTGCGCTCGGCATCATCTTCGGCGCCGCCCACCTGGCCAGCCTGATCGTCATCGCTGTCAGCGCCGGCCTCGGCGCCTGTCTGCGCCGCTGGATTGCTGGATGGAGCCATAACCCGTTCGCCCAGCCGCTCGCCGCTGCGCTGCTCGCCGGCGCGATCGGCGCGCTGGTCGTCGATCTCCAGTTCTCCTCCAGCCTGCAGCGGCTGGTCGCGGTCTGTCCCTGCATGGTGCTGGTGCCGGGCCCGCACGTCCTCAACGGCACGATCGACCTTGCGCGTGGACGCCTGGCGCTCGGGATCTGCCGGGTGGTCTATGCGAGCCTGATCATCTTCGCGATCTGCATCGGCCTGCTCGCCGGATTGTCGTTCGGCGGGACCAACCTGCCGGCATCGGCGCCGTCGCCGCCGGTCCCTTTGATCTATGACGTGATCGCTGCGGGTGCGGCGGTGGCCGCCTATGGTATCTTTTTCTCCATGCCATGGCGGATGCTGCCGGTCCCGATCCTGATCGGGATGTTCGCCCATGGCGTGCGTTGGGCGCTCTTGGCCAAGGCTGGCGTTGGCCTGGCGGGCGGCGCCTTTATCGCCTGCCTCATTGTCGGAGCGATCACCACGCCTGTGGCAGAACGTCTCAGGTTGCCCTATGCGGGGCTTGCCTTTGCATCGGTGGTTTCGCTGATCCCGGGCGTGTTCCTGTTCCGGATGGCGGATGGGCTCCTCGAACTCGTCGCGAGCGGGGGTAACGTTTCCTCGAGTTTGCTGCAGGCAACGCTTGCGGATGGAATCAATGCCTTCCTGATCACGCTTGCGATCACCCTGGGGTTGATCTTGCCGAAGATGTTGATTGGGTATCGTTTCAACAAACGGTTTACTGGGAGCGGCCGAAGCGCGTAGAATTTGAATCGCATCCCTGCGCAAGACATACGCTTTTGCAATCTGTGCACTATATTGATGGGGTGCCGCTATCGTAACTGTCGAGCAGGTGATTGGGATGCGCCTATTATTGCTTATCAATTTGACGGCCGTTGCCGTGGCGGGAGTCGCCATGGCTCAGACCGACGAGCCGCCGATGTCCCTTCCGCCCGTAAGCGTCGATCCGCAGCGGAATAATTTGCCGCCGGCTCTCGACCTCGGGCCGCAGCAGGGATCAGGAAACAACAGCGTCGTCCGCGGCAATGCCGGCAACGCCGGCAATGCCAAAGGCGGCTATGACGATCTCAACAAACGCTTGATGGGCGAGGTCAACAAGGTCAATCCTCCGGTCACGAATCAGGCGCCAATCGATGCGCGATCGCCGGACATCCGTGTCGGCGTCATCAACATACCGGCGGTCCAGCAGCAGTACGGGCAGAATTTCGGCATTTCGGCCCGGCCGTACCGCCCGCCGCCGCTTGTCTACTCGGCCCCTTTGGGACGGCATTAGACGTTTAAGCAGAAGGCGCCTGAGCGGCACGGGTTGCTGACCTGCCGCTCAGGCTCGATCGGTGGCGTCCTGGGTTCGCAGGGGACGACTATCGGTCGCTATCGATCATTGCTGCTTTCTCTGATTGTCCTGGTCAGCGTCTCGCGGATGCGGCGATGACTGATCCGCCGGACCTCCAGTGTCGCGACTCGTTACCACCGACGGACGAACATGCTGTTGACGCTGCTCTCGCGCGCTGCTTGTGCTGTGTGCCCTAAAGCGAATTACGGGTCTGGTCGGATGAGAACGTCAATACTTTCAAGTTCGTTGATTAAACGGATCTGGAGTCTGGTTTAGGTAAACTCCGACTCCCCCATCGTCCGACGTTGTCGAATTCCGAGTCCCGTCGGACCGTCAGTGGGGCCGGGCTTGGTAGTAACCGGACATTCGGCCGGACGGACAAGTCTGAGAAGAGCCAATAGCAGTCCCTTTCGTCCGGATCAGCGAGTGCTGCCGTCGCCAACGAGATGCTCGCGCAAGAATCTGATGATGCTCGCGTTGAAGTCACGATAGGCTTTCGCTCTGCGATCGGTTGGCACCCTTGTCGCCGGGATAATTGATGGCAGCTACGACAAATCCTGCGTCGGCGAGTGCCTGCCCAACGTCATCGTGACCGCCGAACCAACCGCCTCGGCCAAATGGCGACATCGAGCCTCCAATTTTACGTTTAGCTTCGTATTTTCCTTAACACGCCTCCGCTAATGTCTCAGGATCAAGCTGGAGGTGGTACCTACGGCCCTGGCGCTGGTCTCGCAATAGGCATCCTAGCGTCAGCGTTGATCCAATGCCTTCACGCTCACTGGATCGCCACCAAAGTCTGTGCAGCCGTGGGCGCTGTTCTTGCGCTGCTAGTTCTCACTGCGCCGGTCCTGGCTTGCCGCGGCCCCCAATCCGAACAGACGATCCTGCTCGATGCGATCCCGCCAGCAGCAGAAGGGAGCGAGGTCATCGCCAGGGTCGAAATCCTCGAGGTGCACATCCGCGAATTACCGGGACTGCGGCCCTTTCATGTGGCTCGTGCACGCGTCCTGCAATCAGTCCGAGGCACTGCGGACGGACAGATCGTCGAAATTTATGCCGAGCCGACCTCATGCGGCGGTGGCCTCGATCAGAGCGCGGTTGGACGCAAGGGTTTCATCGCCGGGCGCTTCCAGCCGATCGCCGATGAAACCTTCTTTAACCCATTCGCCTCGCCCTTGGCGCGCGCCCGTCGGCCGCACGCCAGCCCTTCGACGACCGCAAGCGTCAAAAACTCACGCCGTCGCATACCCGCTCCCGAGTATCAGAAAGGCACTTTAACCTCTCGATTGGAGCTTCGGGAAGAGGCCGAGGGGCGTGAACATATGCCATTCACTTGCGCCCGATGTCCATTTCGGTTAGTTCGCCGCATGTCTGCTTGCCTCCTGACAGCGGCGGAATAGCGGGCATCTGCCAACCGCTGCGTGAGGCCAGAAGCAGGCATTCCTTCGGTTGCTTTTATCCCAACGCCGGTACGGACTGTGCCGCACTGGTCGGAGGGGCGTTAGCGCCATCGGTCGTCCACGCAGGCTTTCGGTTGCTCGCCTCGCTCCTGCGCAAGCGACGGATAGTCGGTATAGCCTTTGGCCCCGCCGCCATAATAGGTGGATTGATCGTCGGCATTGAGGCCCGTGCGCATACGCAACCGGTCCGGCAAATCCGGGTTGGCCAAAAACTTGCGGCCAAAGGCGATCAAATCCGCCTTGCTTTGTTCGAGCCATGCTTCCGCGGTGTCTCGATCAAAGCCGCCGGCTACGATCAACGTTCCGCTATATTTTTCCCGGATGAGCGCAAGCATCTGCTCAGCGCCGGCGTCCGGCGCCTTGCCTTTCTCGATCGCGGCGAGACCCGGATTCACGATATGCAGATAGGCGAAACGAAGGCCGTTGAGAAGTTGCGCTATGGTGCCGAAGGTCACCTCCGGCTCGGCGTCGCTCATATCGTTGAAACTGCCAAGGGGTGACAGGCGCACGCCGACCCGGTCTGGGCCCCAGATTTCGCTTACGGCTTCGACCACTTCCATCAACAGCCGCGCCCGATTGCCCACCGCCCCTCCGTAGGCGTCGGTCCGATGGTTTGTGCCTGAACTGATGAACTGATCTATGAGATAGCCGTTGGCGCCGTGCACCTCTACACCGTCGAAATTGGCGGCCATGGCGTTTCTCGCGCCATGCGCATATTGCTGGACGATGTACGGCATCTCCTCGATCTGCAACGTTCGCGGCCGAACGAACGGCACCAATTGACCTTCGCCCCGGTCATTCTCGATAAACGCGTCGCCGGCCGGGGTAATGGCCGAGGGGGCGACCGGCAGCATGTGATCCGGCTGCAATGCCGGATGTGAGATGCGTCCGACATGCCAAAGCTGCAGGAAGATGCGGCCGCCGGCAGCGTGCACCGCGTCGGTTACCAGTCGCCAGCCTTCGACCTGTTCACGGCTGTGGATACCCGGTGTCCAGGCATAACCCTGCCCTTGCATCGACACCTGGGTTGCTTCGCTGATAATGAACGCGCCTGAAGCCCGTTGTGCGTAGTAGCAAGCGTTGAGCGAGCTCGGCACGTTCCCGGGTTGACGAGCGCGGGAGCGCGTCAAGGGCGCCATGACAATCCGGTTCGGCAGAGTGAATGGACCGAGCCTGTACGGTTGAAAGAGTAGTTCCGCCACCGCCTGTTGTGGGCGGACCGCTTCGGCGACCGACGTTGGAGCCATTGTCTGGGTCCTTTCAGGGGTTGAATCGCATGCGACACCCGAAAACGCGACGAGGCGGACGAGGGTTCCTCAAGGCACTATAGCTGGTGCCGTCCCCATCGGTTACAAGCACGATGTGACCTCGGCCTTCCCGGCCAGCGCGCCGATCGATGACGGCCGCCTCATCCGCCTGCCCATCAATTGCGCGGCGGCGATGCTGAAGCGGCTGTCAGTGTGGCGCCGCCTCCCGCGCGGTTGCAGCCCTTATTCGGCATCTGGCAGCATGACGGATGGACCGCTCTGGGTCACGAGCGTCGCCCTACAGGCGTCGGCCTTCGATTTCCGCTGTGCCCCGTTAGCGACCGAGGATGCGCGGCGGTGCAGTATGTCGCGAAAGGCCAGGGCTGCGATCCCGCCGAAGAGACAGGAATGATGAGCCCGACAGCAGACGTCCTCTTATGGCCAATTCGCGTCATAAACGATCGCTCGGGGGCAAGAGAATGAAATGGTATTATGGCTGATGGTCTGGCCACCGTTCTGACGCTCGAGCCGGCCGGATCTGGAAGTGCATTGCGATTTGCTGCCAACGTTAGCCGACATCAACTTCGGCGAACCAGGTTTAATGCGGAGTGCACTATGAAACGCTCTTGGCTCTTTTTGCTCGCGGCGATGTTGTGCACCACGGCATCGATAGCAGGCCTTAATCGCTCGATCGCGGGGAGTAACGACATCGATCTCACCCAGTGGACGTCTCCTGATATCACCACTGTCGCGGACGATCCGTTTGGCACCCTCGTTAAATATGGGCACGCGCTTTTCACGGATACCGCGAATGAGATCGGGCCAAAGGTGTCGGATCCAGCAAGACGCTTCGCTGGCAACAATCTCGCGTGCCAAAACTGCCATCTGCAGGGCGGGACCCAGCCATATGCCATGGCGCTCATAGGCGTTTGGGGACAATTCCCGCAATACCGCGCGCGGGAAGGGGCGGTCGACACTCTCGAGGATCGCATCAATGGTTGTATGGAGCGCAGCATGAATGGCCGAGCGCTGCCGCTTGAGAGCCGCGAAATGAGGGCGTTTTCAACTTATATGCGCTGGCTGTCGACCGGCGTTCCCGACGGCGCAAAGCTTAAGGGCGCTGGCACGTTGAGGATCAAAGAGCCAGCGCGCGCTGCCGATGCCGCTCGCGGCGCGGAGGTTTTTTCGCAGATATGCGCCGCTTGCCACGGCGCGGATGGCTTGGGGCAACGCGCCCAAACCGGCGCGGGATATCAGTTCCCTCCGCTCTGGGGTCCCGACAGCTACAACAACGGCGCTGGAATGAGCCGCCTTTTGACCGCCGCCGCTTATGCGATGCACAACATGCCCATCGGCACCGCGTTCAACGCCCCGGTGCTCACGGACGAGCAGGCCTATGATGTCGCGGCCTACATCATCAGCCAGAAGCGGCCAGAGAAGGCAAACCTCGAGAAGGATTTTCCGATCCGACTCCAAAAGCCGATCGATACTCCATATGGCCCGTACGTCGACGGTTTCAGTCTGGAGCAGCACAAATACGGTCCATTCGGGCCGATCCGCTCAAAAGTGGAGGAGCTTGCCACGGCGTCGCGCACTGCAAATGCAGGTGAGCCGGACAATGGGTCGGGAGCGAGGTAGCCAACAACGACGCAGTCGACATCAGAACCCGCATAGCTGCGTCGGGCCCCGATTGTCTTCAAAAACGGACGGACAGCAGAAACGCCTCAGAAGGGCGCCAAGCGGACATCTGCCCGATGTGCCAAGGTCTGCAGTGGGTCAAAATGCGACTTACATCCTGCGTCTGCTCTTGGGGCAAAGCGGACTTCAAGGTCAGCAAGTCGAGGGTGGGTAACCGGGAGGGCCCTAGGCCGTGTGGACAGTTACCTTATCCAGAGCAGAGTGGCGGCAATGGCGACGACGGCGAAGTAGTTTCGCGCG
>NZ_JBEGDB010000010.1:0-72436 GCF_043638955.1 Bradyrhizobium sp. 31Argb
CAGCAGACCTGAACGAAACGAGAATTGTGTTACCCATGTCGTCGGTTTGAAGTGTTACCCATGTCGCCGGTTGCTCACGTATTGCTGTTGTCCACACGCTGCTCGCGCTGACCCTGCTCGCAGGCTGCAACGAAAAACAGCAGACCGCGCTCCCGCTGCCGCACGCGATGACGGCGGAGGCGATCGGCCGTTATTGCGGCATGAACGTGCTCGAGCACCCAGGGCCGAAGGGACAGATCCTGACCGCTGGCCTGATCGAACCGGTCTGGTTCTCCTCGGCGCGCGATGCCATCGCCTTCACGATGCTGCCGGACGAACCGAAGGACATCCAAGCCATTTACGTCTCCGACATGGCGAAGGCACCGAGCTGGGACAAGCCCGGCGCGGATAATTGGGTGGAGGCGCGAAAGGCGCTGTTCGTAATCGGAAGCCGCATCAAGGGCGGAATGGGCGGCGCCGAAGCTGTGCCGTTCTCGAACCGGGCCGCCGCGGCGAAGTTTGTCGCCGAGAATGGCGGACAGATCGTTGGTTTCACGGAGGTGCCGCGGGATTACGTGCTGGGATCGAACGAGTCCAGCGCGTCGACGGACGACAGACCATCCGCGCCTAGCTCGACGAATTGAGGAGAGGTTCATGGCCGCGATGCTATCGCGCCGCCGCTTTATCTGCATCACCGCCGCGGCGGCAGGCCTTTCCCTCGTTCCTTTCGGACGCGGGGCAAGGGCGGACGCCAACCTGCTCACCTGGCGCGGCACGATGCTCGGAGCCGTCGCCACCATGAAGATCCATCACGAGCACCCGCATGAAGCGGAACGCCTGATCGCGGCAGCCTGCTCGGAAGCGCGACGGCTCGAGCGGCTGTTCAGCCTTTATCGAGAAGACTCCGCCCTGGTCGAGCTGAACCGGACGGGCGTGCTGGTCGACCCTGCTGCAGAACTCGTCGAGCTCCTGGAAATCTCCTTGCGTTATGCCAAGCTGACGAACGGGGCGTTCGATCCAACTGTGCAGCCGCTGTGGCGTCTCTATGCCGATTATTTCTCGCGCGCCCACGCCGATCCCAACGGCCCGGCCCTGGCCGACGTGCAGGCGGCCCTCGCAAATGTGGGCTACCACCGGCTTCACGTCAGCCGCGACCGCATTTCGATGCCGCGCGGTGCTGCGATCACCCTGAACGGCATCGCGCAAGGCCATGTCACCGACAGGATCGTCGACCTCCTGCGCGCGCAAGGTATCGCGCGCAGTCTCGTCGACATGGGCGAGAGCCGCGCCATCGGACCGCGTCCGGATGGACAGCCTTGGGAAATCGGGATTGCCGACCCAGATTCGGTAGGCGTCACCGCGACGGTCATTCCGATCATCGACCGGGCGGTATCGACATCGGGCGGCTACGGCTTCTGTTTCGATGCCGATGGTCGCTTCAACCACCTGTTCGACCCGTCGAGCGGCGGGTGCGCCGGACGCTACCGCAGCGTGACCACGGTCTCCGCCGATGCGACCGCCGCCGATGCAATGTCCACCGCCTTCAGCCTCATGGCGGAGCCGCGCATCCAGTCACTGCTTATGCCCGCGCGGATCGAACGGGTACACCTCATCGATGCGCGCGGGCGTGCCGCTGATCTGGTCGCATAACGACCAGATGATGATCCAGCCCTTTCGCCCAGCCGGCGCCGCCGACCTGGAACTACGATAAGCCCAGCATCTGTCACAAACCCTCGCTCTTGCATGGTGGTTGCGGCCGATGCGTCGCGTTTATCTTGTTCTCGGTTTCATCTTCGTCGCCACCGGTTTTGTCGGTGCATTCTTGCCAGTGCTCCCGACAACGCCATTCCTCATTCTTGCCACGACCTGCTTCGCACGATCCTCGCCGCGGTTTGAAAACTGGCTTCTCTCCCGTCCCCGCTTCGGGCCGGCACTGCGTGCGTGGCATGAGCATGGCGCGATCCCCCCGCGAGCGAGGCTGCTGGCGCTTGCCGGCATGAGCCTCGGATTCCTGCTGTTCTGGATCGGAACCGCGCCTGGCCCGATCCTGATGGCGAGCGTCGGAGTGCTCATGCTTACGGGTCTGGTCTACGTCTTCACCAGACCGTCTCCTTGAACTTGAACAGGCTGGTTGCGGCGTTCCCCTAAGGACTGACGCAGAGCTATTTCTCTACCAGCGGACATTGGCTTTCGGAGAGCGGACGGAACGATTCCTCGCCGGACATCTCAGCCAACACCTGATAGAAATCGCCGCGATATTTGGATTCGGCGGGAGACTTCACCTTCATAAGGTAAGTCTTGTGCATCACACGGCCATCGACCCGGACTTCAACGTTCTTGTTATAGAAATCGTTCACTGGCATTTCCCGCATCTTCGCGGCGACCGCTCTGCCGTCATCGGTGCCGGCCGCCTGCACAGCCTTCAAATAGTGCATCACCGAGGCATAAGTGCCGGCGGTGATCAGATTTGGGATAAAGCCGCCCGAGCGTTCCATGAAGCGCTTGGCCCAGGCCCGGGTCTCGTCGTTAGCATCCCAATAGAATGAGGTGGTCAGCGTCAGACCTTGAGCGACGTCGAGTCCAAGCCCCTCGATGTCGTTGATATAGATCACCAGACTCGCCAGGTTTTGCCCGGATTGGACGATACCGAATTCGCGAGCCTGTTTGATGGCGGTCAGCAGATCGGCGCCCGACATCGCCAGCCCGATTTCCTTGGCTTTCGACGCCTGCGCCTGCAAGAGGAATGAGGAGAAGTCCGGTGAGCCAAAGGGAAAACGTACGCTGCCGACTACCTTGCCGCCATTCGCCTCGACGAAGCGGCTCGCATCATTCTGAAGAGAATGACCGAAGGCATAGTCGCTGGTCAGGAAGAACCAGGAAGTGCCACCCTGCTTAGTCACTTGGCTGGCCGTGCCCTTGGCGAACGAGTATGTGTCATAGCTCCACTGCGTCGTGGTCGCCGAACAGGCCTTTCCTGTGAGCTCTGTGGTCGCTGCGCCCGAGATCAACAGGATCTTGTTGCGCGGACGCGCAATCTCTTGCGTCGCCAGCGCGACCGCCGAGCCGGCGACGTCCGTGATCGCATCGACGCCTTCAGTGTCAAACCACTTGCGACTTAAAGTAGAGGCGATGTCGGCCTTGTTCTGATGATCCGCGGTAACGACGACAATCGGCTTCCCCAGAACCTTCCCTCCGAAGTCATCAACGGCCATCTGTGTGGCCTCGACCGAATGCTTGCCGACGAGATACGCGAATCCGCCCGAATGGTCCGTCAACACCCCAATTTTGACCACGTCGTCAGAAACTTGCGCGTGCGCGGCGGCGCACGACGCCAGCACAGCAGCCACGGCCAATCCCAAGCTTGATGTCTTCACAATCGTCCTCCCCTCTGGAATTTTCGTTGTTGTCTACAGCTCAGACGGCCAGTGCGATCCCGTCGTGCCCGGGATCGGCTCCGCCGTCGAGCTTGTCGCCATCGATGCGGATGCCGTGGACGGCCGCGAATCCGAACGTGTACGGACTGCGGATCACCTCGTATCCCTCAGCCTCGAGCTGTCTGGTAGTACGATGGGTGATCCGATTTGAGACATCGATCGCGTTGCTGGTTGCCGAGAACCGCGGCGCGCTCACCGCTTCGGTCATCGTCATGCCGAAATCGAGGACGTTGAGGATCGCTTGCAGCACGCCCATCGCAATCTGGGTGGCGCCCGGAGCGCCAATCACCAGGTAAGGCTTGCCATCACGAAGAATGATCGAAGGGCACACTGAAGTGAAGCGCGCCTTGCCGGGCGCAATGCTACCCGCCCGGCCCGGCCGCGGGTCGAACACGGCCATGCATCCGTTATAAAAGAAGCCAAGGCCGTCGGTGATCACGCCGGAAGGCATTCCCAGCGAATGAGTCATGGTCACGCAATTGCCGTCGCGGTCGATAACCGATACCTGGGTTGTATCCTTCGACGGAAATCCGGAATTGAGGCGCGGCACATCTGCTTTGATCCTGGCCGCGATGTCCTTCGCCATGGCCGCAGCGTAGTCCTTCGACGCCAGGCGTGAGATGGGAACGTCGACGAAGCCAGGATCGCCCGTGAAGTTATCTTTGTCGATGGTCGCGCGCTTCATGGCTTCGCATACGACGCGAAGATACTCGGCGCTGTTATGTCCTATATCCGCCAGGTCGAACCGCTCGAGCATATTGAGCATCTCGATGAGCATGAGGCCGCCGCCGGGCGGATTGTTGGTGGTGACTTCGTAGCCGCGATATGTACTTCGCAGCGGATCGAGCCATTTGGGCTGATACGATGCAAGATCCTCGGCGGTGATCAGGCCGCCGTGTTCCCGCATATCGCGTGCGATGCGCTGCGCTAGTTCACCCCTATAGAAAACGTCAGAGCCCCCCTCGGCAATCAGGTGGAGCGTTTTGGCATAGTCCGGATTGCGCACGAGATCACCCACGCGCTTGGGCGTGCCATCGTCGCGACAATAGAGGCTTCGCCCAGATGGCGAAAACGCCAACCGCTCCGCGCCGGACGCACGCCCCATCGTGCCGGGATCGGACCAGAAAAACTCGACATGCGGACGCACCATCCAGCCGCGCTCAGCCCATTCGATAGCTGGAGCCACAATGTCGCGCCACGGCAGCACGCCGAATCTGGCGTGTGCCTCGAAATATGCTTTCAGCGACGCCGGAACACAGGTCGATTGATAACCGACGTCATTGACCTTGCCCTTGAGAATGAAACCATAGCCGTCCCGGGCCTCGCCTTCGATCAGGTGCGCCCACATGTCGGGTCGTGCAGCGGCGGGCGACGGGGCATGAAAGTCAAGATATTTGTGAAAGTTCTGCGCCGGGAAGTAGATGCCGGCACTTCCGAACCCGGCAATGCCGGCCATCAGGGGGTCCACCACGCCCTGCACAAGCGCGCAGGCGATCGCTGCATCGATAGCGTTGCCGCCGGCATGCAGCATCATCGCCCCTGCCTCCGCCGCTTCGGCTTGTGCCGCGACGATCATCGCCTTCGCTTGGGGCATGCTTCCTCCGTTTCGCCTCGCTGGTTCGGCGGCAGCAGGGAACTACAGGCCGCGTCCAGCATTCGCATCATTGCCTACGGATTTGGCAAATAGTATTCATGCCTGTCCAATACTAAATGAGCTCAGATTGATAACCACGTGATATCAGTTCCCCACATGATCCATCCCTCGCTTCACGCCAAGACGCAGCACTTCCTTGCTGTTGCGGAAACGCTGAGCTTCCGAAAAGCGGCTCAGATGTTGGGAATCGCTCAGCCGGCTCTCAGCCGCAGCATCCGACACCTCGAGAGGCAGTTCGGCTTTCCCCTGTTTGAGCGCTCGACGCGTCATGTGGCGCTAACCCCTGCCGGCGAAACCCTCTATCGCGAAGCCGCCGAAGCGATGCGACGGTTAACACGTGCCTTTGCGCGCGCCGGCGCTGTGGCGCAGGGTCTCAGCGGTACGGTGATGGTCGGCTACTCTACGTTCGCCGCAACCGGTCCAATGTCAGATGTCATCATCGAGTTCCGCAAGAAGTATCCGGAAGCGCAGGTCGGGCTACGATTGCTTGCGTCATCGGAGCAATCCGAAGCGCTGAATGAAGGCACTATCGACCTCGGCTTCATGATGTCCAATGTGTCGTCGGGTCCACAGAAGAGCATCCCCATCTCGCGCGAACGGCTCATCGCGATTGTGCCCGCCAGTCACGCTTGGGCCAAGCAACGATCGATAACACTGCGACGCATGGCGACGGCACCGATCGTGATCGGTACCGCAGGTCGATGGCGCGGCTTCAGGATGCTTGTCGACGATATGACCGCCGCGAAGGGAGTGGCATTGAACGTTGTCGAGGAGGCCGACGACTTGCCTGTGCTGCTTCAGCTCGTGCGATCGGGCTTCGGCTGCACGATTCTCGATGCCTCGTTCATTTCGACGCTCCCGCCGGGAATCAAGCCGCTCGAAATCAAAGATGCCAAAGCAACCCTGGATATCGCGCTGGCCTGGCGGGATGACAGCCTTTCCCCGCTGACCGCGCGGTTTATCGAGGTCGCGAGAGAACTGATCAAAAGCCCAAAGGGCTAACGGCTGCTACTCGAAAGCATTCACCCCAGGATCGCTCGTCGGCCATCGCCGAGAGGCGCGCCGACGAGCCTCCTGCAGATCACTTCGTCTCAATCTCATTGAAAGCGTCGCGTGCATTGCGGAATGCGTCTATGCCGGCGGGCACGCCGCAATAGACGGCGACCTGTAGCAATATTTCCTTGATCTCGTCCTTGGTCAGTCCATTCTTCAGGGCGCCCTTGACGTGAAGCTTCAGCTCATGCGGCCGATTGAGCGCGCCGAGCATGGCCAGGTTGACGATCGAGCGGGTACGCCGATCGAGTCCGGGCCGTGTCCACAGCGCGCCCCAGCAGAACTCGGTCGACCATTCCGCCATCGTCCGGGTGAATTCGTCGGCGCCCGCGATCGATTTGTTGACGTAGTCCTCGCCGAGTACTTCCTTGCGAACTTTGAGGCCTTTTTCGAACAACTCGCTTTTGCTCATGATCGTCCTTTCAGGTTTGGAGAGCGCTGCATCAATTCGGAGATGTCATCGAGCTCATCGATTTGCCAGACGGCCTCGATAACGCCGTCCGCGTCCCAATCGCTCCCGCCGGTCCGCACGCACGCGCGCAATTTGGCTTCGATGTCGCGATCGGTGAGCGGATCGGCCAGACTGCCCCGCGGCGACGCGACGGTCTCAGTGAAGACTTCGCCGGTCACGAGGCGCACACTCACCCGCGCCGCGCCATCGGGCATCGTGTCGTCAAGATCAGCCCTCACCTTCTGCCGCAACTGCACGACGTCAGGTTGGAACACTGTCTTGTGCCCAAATTCGCCAATGCCGGCCGCGCCGATGAGTAAGCCGCATGCCGCGCAATGATGGATACTCACGCGCGCATCGCGCTCGTTATGCACTGGCCGATCGCCGCGCGCCAGCAACAATGCGGAGCCCTGCACCGTCACAGAATCGATTTGATCGGTTCGCTTGCCGATCCGATCGCGAAGACGGAAGCAAGCGTCGATAACGGCATGGAACACGATGCCGGCTGGATAGGGCTTGTAGGTATTTCTTGCGATCTCCCAGGTGTTGCCGAGGCCGCCGAGCAGACGGTCGAGATCGGCTTCGTCGCCCATGGTGCGCGCCCATCCGAGCGGCCCTTCGATGGCACGGGGCGCGGCCGCATACCCCTGCTCCGCAAACAGTGCGGCAAAAAGCCCGTTCCGCGCGGCATTGCCGACGCTCACATTCTTGGCGGCGGTCGGCAGGTTCTCGACATTGCCCGCCGATTGGCTCGCGGCAATCCCGATCGCGTTTGCAATACCCTCTGCTGGTAGTCCCAGCAGCTTTGCGCAAGCGGTCGCCGCGCCGAATATCCCGCAGGTCGAGGTGATATGCCAACCA
Source organism: Bradyrhizobium sp. 31Argb (assembly GCF_043638955.1). Classification (NCBI taxonomy): domain Bacteria; kingdom Pseudomonadati; phylum Pseudomonadota; class Alphaproteobacteria; order Hyphomicrobiales; family Nitrobacteraceae; genus Bradyrhizobium; species Bradyrhizobium sp. 31Argb. The sequence goes on from NZ_JBEGDB010000010.1 coordinate 7,433, forward strand.
CGCGCATAGTGGCGCGGCGAGACCGCATTGCCAATGCGGCACTCGACCTCGACACCGAGGATGAATGCAGTCAACACATCGCGTCCCGGCAACCGGCGCGCTTGTCCAAGTGCCAGCACCGGAGCCGCGACTGGCGCAGCCGGATGAATGATCGTTTCGGGATGGGTGTCGTCGAAGTCGAGCAGGTTGGCGGAGATGGCGTTGATGAATGACGCACACAGGGCATCGAGCCACTCGGAACGGCCGATGATCATCGAGGTCTGACGACCGCTGAACGGCGACAATGTGCGCAACGCGATCGTCACCGCCGGATCGTGGGCCGAACCCAGTGCGGTCGCGAAGAAATTGAGAATTGCCCGCTTCGCATCATGACCTTGCTCCGCGACATCCGCCCATGATGTGGCGGCGACAAATTCGGCGAGCGTCCGGCTGACGCTTGAAACCTTCTCTTGTGGCACCTGAGCGCATTCCTCGTCTTTCCGAAACCTTAAGCCGACCCGCGGCCAACTGTCGACCACAAAATGTTCTGCTTGACAGATTGACTGACAATCGAACAGTTGGGACCGCGGGTGCAGAAACCGCTGCCTCGACGACGACAAGCGGCGATAACAACAAGAGCGCGTTCATCCTGGAAACGCGCGACACGGGAGTGAACGATGGCCGGAGAGACGCTCGGCGTCATTGGTGCGGGCCGCATGGGCGGCCCCATGGCAGGACGATTGATGGACGCCGGTTATTCGCTGGTCGTCTATGACACACAGCGCGAGGCGACCGAACCGCTGGTCAAGCGCGGTGCCCACATGGCGAAATCGCCGGCCGATGTCGCCTCTCGCGCGGATATCGTGCTGGCCAGCCTACCCACTCCCGACATTGTGAAGGCGGTCGCGCTCGGTCCGGATGGGATCAGCAGCGGGAGCCGCGCGCGAATCGTGATCGATCTCTCGACCACCGGCCCGGGCGTAGCCAAGCTCGTGGCAGAGGGTCTGAAAGCAAAAGGCATGACACTGGTCGACGCGCCCGTGAGTGGCGGCATCAAGGGTGCCGTCAACGGCACGCTGGCGGTGATGGTGTCGTGCCCGCAGACGACCTATGAGACTGTCCAGCCGATCCTGAAGAATTTCGGCAAGCTGTTCTACACCGGCGACAAGCCCGGCGTGGCGCAGACAGCCAAGCTCGCCAACAATCTGATGGCAGCGGCGGCTCTGGTGATCACATCCGAAGCGGTGGCGATGGGCGTGAAGGGTGGCGTCAATGCCAAGGTCCTGATTGATATCATCAACGCCAGCAGCGGTCGCAACAGCGCGTCCGAAGACAAGTTCCCGCGTTCAGTGCTGCCCGGCACCTTCGATTTCGGCTTCACCACCGGCCTCTCCTACAAGGACGTCCGGCTGTGCGTCGATGAGGCCGAAGCCATGGGTGTGCCCATGGTGTGCGGCGCTGTGGTGCGGCAAATGCTGGCGATTACCAACGCCAAATATGGCGCCGCATCCGATTTCACCTCGATCGCCAAGGTAGTCGAGGAATGGGCCGGAGTGCAGATGCGCGGCTGATCATAACGCTTCAGGGGAGCAGCGATTGCGATGACGATCGGCCCGACCGGATCCGGCAAGGCATCGCTCGCGCGGCAGATGGCGCGATCCGCGCTTGCCGTCGATCTCGGGGATTTCGGCCCTGAGGTGATCGCGAAGGCAAAGCTCTGCCTGCTCGATTTCCTGTCCTGCGCCTTCGAAGCAGGCACTCATCCCTGGAGCCGTCAGGCTGTCACGATCGCGCACGCCACCGGCGACGGCGCAACCATCATCGGTACCTCGCGGCTTGCCTCGCCGACTGAGGCCGCATTCGCCAACGCCGTGATGGGGCACGGTCTGGTGCGCGAAGACATGCATGCCGCCAGCAGATCGCATCATGGCGTCGTGATCTGGCCAACCCTGCTCGCGCTATCGGAGCAGGCGCCGTTGCGTGGCGCCCCCCTGCTCACCGCCGCCATCATCGGTTACGAGACCGGTGCGCGGATCGGTCGCGCGCTCCTTACGTCCGACCTCGCACGCCTGTACCGCCCGACAGGGCTGGTTGCGCCGCTTGGTGCGGCGCTGGCCGGAAGCTTTGCACTCGGACTATCCGAGGACGCCGCGACCAGCGCCATGGCGATCGCCGCCAACACCTCAAGCGGCCTGAACCAGTGGCCGCACACGGGCGCCTCGGACATGTATTTTCATCCCGGCTTCGCGGCGAGCAATGCGATCAAGGCAATAGGCCTCGCCGCAGCCGGCGCATTCGGGTCGGAGACGATCCTCGAAGGCGAAGCCGGCCTGTTCGCGGCCTATCGGCGCGAGACAGCGCCCGTCAGCATTGAACTCTTCGCAGGCGGCGAGTGCGAGATCATGGCCGTCTACAACAAGCCGGCGCCCGCCTGCAACTTCGCCCAAACCGCAGCACAGGCAGCGCTCCGAGCCTCGCACGAGCTCGCCAGCATGGATGACGTTGATCGTATCGTCATTCGCGCTCCCGATGCCGCCGTTCGCTATCCGGGATGCGACTCGAAGGGGCCCTACCGAAACACGCTCCAGGCGAAGATGAGCATTCCGTTCACCGTCGCAGCAGTGCTCGCGCGAGGCGAGATCGAGGAAGAGAACTACGCGGAGCTGGACGATCCCGAAATCCTCCGCCTCATTGCGGCATCCAGCCTGCAGAGTGATCCCGGCTTCACCGCTTCCTTCCCCGGCAAGCAAAGCGCGGAAGTGACTGTGTTACTGCGTGACGGAAGGACGATCAGACACGCCCTGGCCGATGTCGTTCCGGCAACGCCTGCAGACATTCGCGCACGCTATCGGACCGCGGCAACGTGCGTCATCGGCGAGGACCGCGCGCAACGCCTCGAACAACTCATCGATGGCTGCGAGCAGCTTGGCGATGCCAGTGTGATCGCGGCGCAATGCCGGCTGGAATCGCCGGAGCGGATTTTGCGATCGGCATCATAGAAAACGCCAGACATTGCGGAGGTGAAATGGCGGACCGGGAGACCAGCGTTGCAGCGACGACCGCGAAGGATCGCCTGCAAATCGGCCTTGTCTCTGCACCGCGGAGACCTCGCTGATGGAAGGATTTCTGCAAGCCCTCGCCGCAGGCCTGCTGATCGGTGCGGTCTACGGCCTGATGTGCGTCGGACTTGGCCTGATCTTCGGCGTCATGCGGGTCATCAACTTCGCCCATGGCGATTTCATGATGCTTGGCATGTATGTCGCCTTCTACCTGTTCACCGCCGCTGGCGTCCAGGCCGTCTTCGGCAATGCTGTCGGGCCGTTCATCGCGATCCTGCTGGCTGGTCCGGTGCTCGCGCTGTTCGGCTATTTCGTCCACCTTACCCTGATTTCGCATGTGTCGGGCACGCGCACCGCCTCGCTCGAGGGTGAAGGTCACTACGCCCAACTCATCCTGACGCTCGGCATTGCGCTGATTCTCCAGAATGGCGGCCTCATCATCTTCGGATCGGTGCTGGCTTCAATCCGCACGCCACTGTCGAGTTCGGCCTGGGAACTCGGCCCATTCTTCGACATGAGCATCTTCATCAACAAGGCGCGCGGCATCGACGCCGTCGTCTCGCTGTTGATCATGACGCTGCTGTCGCTGTTGATCACGCGGTCTCGGATCGGCAAATCGCTTCGTGCCGCCGCCGACAATCCAACCGCCGCGACCTATATGGGCATTGATGTCGACCGTGCCCACCGCACCGCCTTCGCGCTCGGCTCCGGCATCACGGCCATTGCCGGCGGCCTGCTCGCCACCAACTATCCGTTCCATCCCTTTGTCGGACTCGACTACGTCATCGTCATGTATGCCGGCGTCGTTCTCGGTGGCATGGGCAGCATCATCGGCGCCTTCTGGGGCGGCATGACGATCGGGCTGGTCCAGCAGATGTCGACACTGATCTTGCCGACGCAGTTGCAGAACGCAGCGATTTTTGTCGTGTTCCTCCTCATCATTTTCTTCCGTCCGCAAGGCTTCTTCGGGCGCATGGTCGAGAGGACATGACCGTGCCCCAATTGCGCTCGCTGGTCCCTGCCCTCGTCTTCACGATCGCTTATGCGGCGATCTCGCTCGGCGTCACCAACTCGTACTATCAACTGGTTCTGACGCTGGTTCCGGTGTGGGCGGTCTTCGGGCTGTCCTGGAATCTGCTGAGCGGATACACCGGACTGATCTCGTTCGGGCACGCAGCCTTTTTCGGGATCGGCGCCTATACGACAGCGCTCGGACAAATCTACTTCGACCTGTCGCCTTGGCTCCTGATTCCGGTCGCCGCAATGCTTGGCGGCATTGCCGGGCTGCTGATCGGATTTCCGACTTTTCGCCTGCAGGGCCACTATTTCGCGTTGGCGATGTTGGCCTATCCACTCGCCATTCTCTACGTGTTCGAGTGGCTCGGCTTCCAGGAAGTCACGCTCCCGATCAAGCGCGACGCCCCGATCGCCTATATGCAGTTTGCCGATCCCCGGCTCTACACCTTACTGGCGCTGGCGATCATGCTTGCCACGATCCTGCTGACGCGCCTCATCGAACGTTCCCGCTTTGGCATGGCGCTGCTGGCAATCAAGCAGAACGAGGCCGCAGCCGAAGCCGCCGGCATCGATACGCTGGCCTGGAAGCTGCGCGCGATCACGCTCAGCGGCGCGATAGCCGCCGCCATCGGCGCATTCTATGCGCAGGTGCTGCTGGTGGTCACCCCGCAATCGGTGTTCGGCATGCTGGTGTCGGCGCAGGCGCTGACGGTCGCCATGTTCGGCGGCGTCGGCACGGTCTGGGGGCCAGTCATCGGATCCGTGATCCTGATCCCGCTTGCCGAGATCCTGCATGCCGAGGCTGGCGCACGCTTCCCTGGCATTCAGGGCGTGATCTTCGGATTTGCCATCGTCTGCGTCATCCTGGTCGCTCCGGAAGGATTATTCTGGAAGTTGCGAGATCTCCTGCGCAAGCGGCTTGCACCAAAGGCAGCCGCGACGCTGGATGATTCGCAGGCCCCGGCAACAACCGTGACGGCGTCGCGGCCGGCTCGACAGCGCGCCGCAAACGGCGAAGTTGTGCTCGAGGTCCGGAACCTCTCGCGCTCTTTTGGCGGCTTGAAAGCCGTCCAGGACGTCAGCTTCAAACTGCACAAGAACGAAATCCTCGGCATCATCGGCCCGAACGGCGCCGGCAAGACGACGCTTTTCAATCTCCTGAACGGCTTCCTGCGACCGAACCAGGGCGAAGTGCTGATCGACGGCCGCAACATGTCCGGCGAGCGGCCGCATACCATCTGCGAGGCCGGCATCGGCCGCACTTTCCAAGTCATGCGTCCATTCCTGCGCATGTCGATCCTCGACAACGTCGTGGTCGGCGCCTATGTGCGCGCGCGAACGGACGAAGAGGCGCGAAAGCTCGCCGCCGACGCGATCGCGCGCGTCGGCCTCTCCGCGGTGGCAGACCGCGTCGCCGGCGAGCTCTCAACCAAGGAACTGCGACTGATGGAGCTCGCTCGCGCGCTCGCGGGGCAGCCGCGCATCCTGTTGCTCGACGAGACGCTCGCGGGCCTGGGCCATGGCGAGGCGGACGAGGTCGTCGCCGTGATCCAGCAGCTTGCCCGCGATGGCATGACGATCGCCATCATCGAGCACACGATGCAGGCGATGGTTCGCCTGGTCGACAGCTTCCTCGTGCTCGACCACGGCGCCGTCATCACCGAGGGCGAGCCGGAGGTGGTCACGCGCGACGGCCGCGTGATCGAGGCCTATCTCGGCAAGAAATGGATGGCCCATGCTCCGCATTGAGGGATTGAGCGCGGGCTATTCGGCAAAGCCCGTCCTGAACGGCGTATCCATCAATATCGATGCAGGTCAGTTCGTCGCCATCGTCGGACCGAACGGCGCCGGTAAGACGACCCTGTTCAAGACCATTTCTGGCATCCTGAAGCCGAGCGGGGGCGGAATCTCCTTTAATGGTGTCGATCTCCTCGCGGTACCGCCTGCGCAGCGGGCCCACCTTGGTATCGCCCACGTCCCCGAAGGCCGGCAGGTTTTCCCTTCGCTGACCGTGATGGAGAACCTGGAAATGGGCGCGATGACCGAGAGCGGCCGGCGCGACTGGGCGGCGAATATCGAGCGCATCTTCGCGTGGCTGCCGGTGCTCGCGGAACGCCGCGGCCAATTCGCGGGCACCCTGTCCGGCGGCCAGCAGCAGATGCTCGCGATCGGGCGCGGGCTCGCTTCCTCGCCAAAACTGCTGATGCTGGATGAGCCCTCGATGGGGCTTGCACCATCGACCGCCGATTTCATCTTCGAGCGGCTGATCGAGATCCGCCGCCAGTCCGGCCTGACCATGTTGCTGGTCGAGCAGCGCGTGGCGGAGGCGCTCGAGTCCGCGGATCACGGCTATGTCCTCGAGGCCGGACGCGTCGTGCTCGAAGGCAACAACGAAACCCTGCGCGCCGACGATCGCGTGCGCAAGGCCTATCTCGGCATGTGACGAGCCAACGAACAATGGGGAGCGAGAACAAGATGAACAAGACGACCAAGGGATTGACCCGCCGTAGCGTGCTGTCGGCTGCCGCCGCCGTCGGTCTCACGCGGGTGGCGCGCGCACAGCAACCGGCTGAGGTCAAGGTCGGCCTGATCGTACCGTTGTCCGGCATCTATACCCGACCGGGCCAGGTGATGAAGATGGGCGCCGAGATGGGCATCGAGCACATCAATGCGCAGGGCGGTGTCAAGGCGCTCGGCGGCGCGAAGCTGAAGCTGGTCGTGATCGACTGCGGCGATACCACCGAGAAAGCCAAGAACGCAGCGCAGCGCATGGTGGCGCAGGAGCCCGACCTTGTCGCCGCCACCGGCGCCTATCTCTCCTCTTTCACTTTGGCGGTCACCGAGGTAACCGAGCGCGCTGAATTGCCGGTGCTGACGTTGTCCTATTCGGATCTGCTGACCGACCGCGGCTTCAAATACATCTTCCAGACCGCGGCAACCGCAAGCCGTCAATCCGAACTCGGATTGCCGACGCTGATGAAACTGGCCGAAGCTGCATCCGGCAAGCGGCCGAAAACCGTGGCGATGTTGATGGACAACACCGCGACCTCGGTCGCAACCGCCAAGGCGCTCAAGGAAAAACTGTTCGCGCAGGAAGCACTGCAGCTCGTCGTCGAGGAAGTCTGGACGCCACCCCTGTCCGATGCGACTCCTCTGATCCAGAAGGTCCGCTCCGCGAAGCCGGACCTGCTGCTGTTCATGCCCAACGCTGTATCCGACGCGAAGCTCGGGCTTGAGAAAATCAGCGAATTCGGCCTCGGCCAGGGCAAGGTCCCGACCGTCTCCTTCAGCATCACCATCGCAGAACCGGACATGCTGCAAAGCGTCAGCCCCGACGTCGTGCAGGGCATCATGACGATCGTCGCAAACTGGGGGTCGAAGGGTCATGAGGATCTGATCGCGGAGCTCAAGGCCAAATACAAGGAGCCCTGGATGACACAGAATGTCATCTCGACCTATGGCGACATGTGGCTGATGAAGGAAGCGCTGGAGAAGGCCGGCAAGGCTGATCGCCAGGCCGTGGCGCAGGCCTTCCGCACCATGGATGCCGGCCCGTCGAAATATTATCCGGGCGGCCAGCTCAAATTCGACGAGAAGGGCCGGAGGGTCGGGGCCGGCGTCGTCATCGTGCAGTGGCAATCGGGCGTGCCGGTCACCGTCTATCCGCCTGAACTCGCGCAATCGCAGCCGTTCTGGCCGAAGAAATCCTGATGGCAGCCTCGTGACCATTCGCGGAGGAGAATCGTCATGACTGGGAAGAACCGAACCGCAGTGACGCGGCGAACGCTGCTTGTGGGCGCGTCCAGCACGCTGATCGCATCCCGCGCGTGGGCACAGCAGCCCTCGGAAGTGAAGGTCGGCTTGCTGGTGCCGATCTCCGGGCTCTATGCGCGCCCGGGGACGGTCATGCGTGAAGGCGCCGAAATGGCTGTCGATCACATCAATGCTCAAGGCGGCATTAAGGCGCTCGGCGGCGCCAAGCTGAAACTGCTGGTGCTGGATTCCGGCGACACCACGGAAAAGGCCAAGAATGCCGCCCAGCGCATGGTCGCGCAGGAGCCCGACCTGGTCGCGGCGAGCGGCGCCTATCTCTCCTCGTTCACGCTCGCCGTCACCGAGGTCACCGAGCGCGCCAACCTGCCCGTCCTCACTCTCTCCTACTCGGACCTGATCACCGATCGCGGCTTCAAATACGTTTTCCAGACCTCGGCAACGGCGGGCTCGCAGGCTCGTCAGGCGTTGCCGCAGATCATCAAGCTGGCGGAGACGGCTTCCGGCAAGCGGCCGAAGACGGTTGCGATCCTCACCGACAATACGGCGGCGTCCATCGCATCCGCGAAATCGATGCGCGAGAGCCTTTTGGCGGAAAACCAGTTGCAGTTGATCGTCGATGAGACGTTCACGCCGCCACTCGCCGATGCGACGTCGCTGGTGCAGAAGATTCGCTCCGCGAAACCCGATCTTCTCTTCTTCCTGCCGACGGTGATTTCGGACGCGAAACTGCTGCTGGAAAAGATGAACGAATTCGGTCTCGGCCAGGGCAAGGTACCGACTATCTCGTTCGGCATCGCGATCGCCGAACCGGACATGCTGCAGACCGTCAGCCCCGAGCTGCTTCAGGGTGTCCTGACCTGCGTCGCAAGCTGGGGCGCCAAGGGACACGAGGCGCTGATCGCCGAGCTGAAGACCCGCTACAAGGAGCCATGGATGACGCAAAACGCGATCTCCACCTATGGCGACATGTGGGTGATCAAGGACGCGCTGGAGAAGGCCGGCAAGGCTGACCGCGTCGCCGTCGCCGAAGCCCTGCGCAGCATGGATGCCGGTCCCTCGAAATACTACCCGCTGGGTGAGATCAAGTTCGACGAGAAGGGCCGTCGCGTCGGCGCCGGCATGACCATCGTGCAGTGGCAGTCTGGTGTGCCAGTGACGGTGTTCCCGCCCGAGCTCGCGCTGGCGCAGCCGTTCTGGCCGAAGAGCTGACAACGCCACCCGCAGTGACGCCGAACTCGACAAGAAATAGGGAACCGCCGCGCTATGAAGGACAAATGGGCACTCGTAACCGGGGCGACCGCCGGCCTGGGATTGGCGGTGGCGGAAAGTCTTGCCGGCGCGGGGGCCAATATAGTCCTGCACGATCTCGTCGCGCCGAACGAATCCGCGGACCGGTTGCGCGCGCTGTTCGGCGTCGAAGTGATCGCTGCGGGAGCCGACCTGTCACAGCGCTCCGCCATCGAGGCCATGCTGGCCGACCTGCTTCGTCGCTGCGGCGCGATCGATATCCTCGTCAACAATGCGGTGGTCCGGCATTTCTCGGCAGTCGAGCACTTTCCGCCGGATCAATGGGAGCGCGCGCTGGCGGTGAACGTGTCCGCTCCCTTCCATTTGATCCGCCTCGCACTGCCCGCCATGAAGCAGCGCGGCTGGGGCCGCATCATCAACATGGCCTCCATCTATTCGACCCGCGCTGTCGAAGACCGCATCGACTACGTGACCACAAAGACGGCGATCCTCGGCATCACCCGCGCCGTCGCGCTGGAGACCGCGCGCACCGGAATCACCTGCAACGCGGTCTCCCCGGGGACGCTGCCGACCCCCGCCATCCAGAGCAAGATCGCTTCCATTGCGGCCAAGGATGGCGAGACCGTGGACCGCGCGACAGAAAAATATCTCTCGGAGCGCCAGCCCTCCGGCCGATTCATCGGGATGGAAGCCGTTGGCGCCCTGGTGGTGTTCCTCTGCAGCGCTGCCGCGCAGGACATCACCGGGGCCAGCCTGCCGATCGACGGAGGCTGGTCGATCGCATGAACAAACCGATCTCGAGAGAGCGACAAATGCTGATTCTGCCGGTAAATCGCTGGTGAACCCGCGATAGAACGAAGGCATCCCGCAAATGGACCGACGCGCCGAACTGCAGTCCACGCTTCGCATCGAAGACGTCCCGACCGTCAGGAAGATGGTCGCACAAAAGCTGCGCGAGGCGATCATGTCCGGCACGCTCAAACCCGGCCAGCGGCTGGTCGAGCGCGAGCTATGCGAGATGATGGGCGTCAGCCGCCCCTCGATCCGGGAAGCGCTGCGGCTGCTGGAGGCTGACGGGCTGGTCAACACCATCCCCCACCGCGGCCCGGTGGTCAGCCGGATCAGCCTCGAGGAGGCCCGGCAGCTCTATGCCGCCCGTGCGGTGCTGGAGGGATTTGCAGGCCGCGAATGCGCCCGTCTGCACGATCCCGAAGTGGTGCGCCGGATCGGCGATGCTTTGACCCGGCTGAAGACGGCGGCCGCGAAACAGGACCTCACCGGGTGTCTCGAGGCCAAGACCGACTTCTACGGCGCGCTGATCGGCGGCTGCCGCAACGCCTTTATCGAGCGCATGCTCAAGCCGTTGCATGACCGGATCACGCTGCTGCGGATCACCTCGATGTCGCAGCCGAAGCGGATCAACAAGAGCTTGCGCGAGGTCACGGCGATCTGGCGCGCGATCCAGAGCGGAGACGAGGAACTCGCCGAACGCTGCTGCGTCGATCATGTCAAGGCGGCGGCTGTCGCCGCGCTCGACATGATCGAGCGGACATCGGCCAAGGAAATGACGCTTCCCGACCCATAGGCGAAGCGCAAAGGGAGGGAGTGCGTGATGATGTCTTTGGTACGATCGCTGATCCTGCTTCTGCTGCTGTCACCATGCGCGACGGCATTCGCGCAGGACTATCCCTCCCGCCCGATCACCATGATCGTGCCCTTCTCGGCCGGCGGTCCTGGTGACGTGATTGCGCGAATTCTCGGCAGCGCAATGAGCGCGACACTGAAGCAGTCGATCGTGATCGAGAATGTGGTCGGCGCCGGTGGCACGCTGGGCACTAACCGTGTCGCCAAGGCGCCGCCTGACGGCTATACGCTGCTGCTGATGCATGTCGGTCAGGCGACCGCTCCGTCGCTCTACGCCAAGCTTCCGTTCGATCCGGTCGGCGACTTCGCCATGATCGGCCTCGTCACCGACGTGCCGATGATCCTGGTCGCGCGGCCGAACTTTCCCGCCAAGGATCTGAAGGAATTGGTCGGGCGGATTCGCAGCGACGGCGACAAGATGACGTTCGGCAATGTTGGCCTCGGCTCCGCCTCGCAACTCTGCGGCCTGATGTTCATGAGCACGACCGACACCAAGCTCACGTCCGTCTATTACAAGGGCGGTGGGCCAGCGCTCAACGACGTCATCGCCGGCCATATCGATGTCTATTGCGATCCGGCGACAGGGCCGACGCCCTATATCCAGTCTGGCACCATCAAGGGCTATGCGATCACCAGCAAGAAACGCGTCGCGACGCTGCCGGACGTTCCGACTTCGGCGGAAGCCGGCATTCCCGCGTTCGATGTGACCACCTGGTATGCCCTCTATGCGCCCCGCAACACGCCGAAGCCGGTGGTCGACGTGCTGGTCAGCGCCCTGCAGACGGCCCTCAAGGACCGGCCACTCGTCAGCCGCTTTGCTGAGCTCAGCATGACCCCGGTCGAGACCGAACGCGCAACTCCCGAAGCGCTGGAAGCTTTCCTGAAGGCCGAGATCGACAAATGGGCGCGGATCATCAAGGCTGCGGGAATCGAGCCGCAGTAGGACACTTCCGCTCACGAGGCGGGAATTGCGAGGCGCTCGATGGTTTGGATGTGACGGGCGAGCAGACCACAGGCCTGATCGAGATTGCGCGCTCGCAGCGCTTGCAGGATCAAGCGATGATCCTGATTGGACCGCGGTCGCCAGCCGGCATTACGCGCCATTGCGAACACCAAGCGCGAATTTGCAAGCTGCAAACCGTCGAGGCTGGCGAGCAGTCGCGGCATCGCACAGGGCGCCACCAGCGCGTGGTGAAAGGCGCGGTTGGCAGCCTCAAAGTCCTGGATCGTCTCAGCGTTGTCTCCCTCAATCAGCGCCAATTCGATTCGCGCCAAATGAGCTGACGTCAATTTCGGCGCGGCGTTCCGCAACGCGACGACTTCGAGCGCTGCACGCATCTCGGCAATTTCCTTCACGGAGTTGGTATCAAGCGGCGCAACGCGCACACCGCGACGGGGCACAGCGACAACAAGATGTTGAGCTTCCAGTTGCCGGAACGCCTCGCGTACCGGGACGTGGCTTGAACTGAATTCCCGCGCAATGTGGTCCTGCCGGAGCGGCGCATCCGGCTGCAATGCGCCGCTGATGATGCGCGCCCCGATTGACTCGGCAATGCGCCCCGCTGTCGTCGTGTTATCGGCCATCATAGATTATCTATCATAAAAACGAGTGCATTTGCGTACGGCCTCGGCTAGCGTTGGTGTCCCAAGACCAGTATCATAGATAATACTCAAGATTATCTATGATAATATCCAAGCGAGGGCAAGTCCTATGGTGCATGCCGTAGAAGTGAAAGAGGGCGACAGCCGCAACACCGAAGCGGTCCGCACCGACTGGGACCGCGCAGAGGCCGAAGCGCTCTACGCCCTTCCCTTTCCCGACCTGATCTTTCGTGCCCAGAGCATTCATCGCAAGCATTTCGATCCGAACCATGTCGAAACGGCGAGCCTGCTCAGCATCAAGACTGGCGGCTGTCCGGAAGACTGCGGCTACTGCTCACAGAGCGCACATTACGACACCGGCCTGAAGGCCACGCGCCTGATGGACCACGCGGATGTGATCGCAACCGCTGAGCGCGCCAAGGACGCCGGCGCCACCCGCTTCTGCATGGCCGCCGCCTGGCGCAATCCGAAAGACCGTGACCTCGAGAAGGTCTGCGATATGGTCAGCGCGGTGAAAGGCCTCGGCATGGAGACCTGCGTCACGCTCGGCATGCTGACGCCGGGCCAGGCCGCGCGGCTCGCCGAAGCCGGGCTCGACTTCTACAATCACAATGTCGACACGTCGCCCGAGTTCTACGACAAGATCATCACCACCCGCACCCTGCAGGATCGCATCGATACGCTGCCACACGCGCGCGACGCCGGCATCAAGGTCTGTTGTGGCGGCATCATCGGCATGGGTGAACGCGTTGATGACCGGCTGGGTATGCTGGTTCTGCTCGCCAATCTGCCTGTTCATCCGGAGAGCGTGCCGATCAACCTCTGGAACGAGGTCAAGGGCGTCCCGGTCAACGACATCGCCGAGCGACCCGATCCGATCGCGCTGGTGCGGCTGATCGCGGTCGCCCGCATCCTGATGCCGAAGAGCGTGGTGCGGCTCTCCGCTGGACGACAGTACATGACCGACGAGCTGCAGGCACTCTGTTTCCTCGCCGGCGCTAACTCGATCTTCATCGGCGACGTCCTCCTGACCACCAAGAACCCGCAGCGCGATCGCGATGCGAAGTTGCTGCAGCGGCTCGGCATGACATCCCGGCTTGGCCAGAGCCACGTCGCTTAGTCTGCTGTCGACTCGCCCAACTGATTGCTTGTCCGGGACTCGAGGCAATGAACGCAATCCATACGGACAAGACTGTCAGCTATCACACCGCCTTGCAGGCCTTGAAGGACGATGACCGGCTGCGCGGCCTCAAGCCGCGTGCAGGTATCGATTTCGTGTCGAACGACTATCTTGCACTGGCGAGCGCGCCGCGCATGAGGAACGCGGTCGCAGCCGCACTCGAGGCAGGCACACCGATCGGAAGCGGCGGGTCACGGCTTCTGCGCGGAAATTGCGAGGAGCATGAACAGCTCGAGGCAGAGGCTGCCAGGTTCTTCGGAGCCGAGACGACGCTATTTTTCGGCGGCGGATATCTGGCAAACTTTGCGCTTCTGACAACGTTGCCGCAACGAGGCGACCTTCTCGTCCTCGATTCTCTCGTTCACGCGAGTATTCATGAAGGAGCACGCGCTGGCCGGGCCGGATTTTGCGAAAGCGCCCACAATGATCCGCAGTCGATTGAAGACAGGATTCGCGACTGGCGGGCAAAAGGCGGAACAGGCCGCGTTTGGATCGTGGTCGAAAGCATCTACAGCATGGACGGCGATTTCGCGCCGCTTGCGAAACTCGTCGCGATAGCAGACCAGTACGATGCTTTCCTGATCGTGGATGAGGCTCATGCCACCGGCGTCTACGGTGCGCAGGGTCGAGGACTGACCGCCCCCTATGAGGGGCGCGAAAACCTGATCGTCATTCATACCTGCGGCAAGGCACTGGGTGCAGCCGGTGCAATCGTCACTTTGACCCGCGTGCTGCGCGACTTCATGGTCAATCGTTGCCGTCCGTTTATCTTCGCTACCGCTCCCTCCCCCCTAATGGCTGTTGCTGTGCAGGAGGCGCTAGCAATCCTGCAGCAGGAACCTGACCGGCAGCAACGTCTCGCCAGCCTGGTCGCGTTCACGCATCGAGAGCTCGCCGTGCGCGGCAGCCGAAGTCCTTCACGCTCGCAGATCGTCCCCTATATCGTTGGCGACAACGCGCGTGCGATGGCTTTGGCGGCTGCGTTGCAGGTTCGGGGCTTCGATATCCGTGGAGTCAGGCCACCAACCGTACCGGCAGGTACGGCACGGTTGCGGATTTCCCTGACCCTGAATGTCAGCGAGGATGATGTGCGGGCAATGCTCGATGCCCTGTTCGAAGAGACAAGGGGCAAGTCCCCATGAGCCTGCGGATCGTGGTGACTGGCACGGACACCGGGATCGGCAAGACAGTGTTTGCAACGGGACTCGCCGGCTTTCTCGGCGCCAAATATTGGAAGCCTGTTCAAGCTGGTCTCGATGGTGAGACTGACTCCCAGCACGTGGCGCGGCTGGGAGCCCTCTCCTGCGATCGCATCGTGCCCGAGCGTTACCGTCTCAGAACACCGGCTTCGCCCCATCTGGCTGCCGAGATTGACGGGGTTGGTCTCGACACGGAATCGCTTCACGTGCCGGACACCGGCACGTGCCCGCTTGTGATAGAAGGTGCGGGCGGGCTGATGGTGCCGCTTAGCCGCAGCAAACTGTACATCGACATTTTTGCGCGCTGGCAACTTCCTGTCGTGCTTTGCGCGCGCACCGCGCTCGGCACCATCAATCATTCGCTGCTGTCGATCGAAGCGCTGCGACATCGTAGGATCGATGTTCTCGGGATTGCATTCATTGGCGACGAAAACACCGATACCGAGACCACGATCTGCAGGATCGGACGGATACGGAAGCTTGGACGATTGCCCTGGCTTTCCCCTCTAAGCCCGGACGCGCTGCGGACCGCCTTCGAAGGCTCATTTAACCGCGACGATTTCAAGCCATGATGCACGAAAAGCAGTCCCGCATCTGGCATCCATTCACGCAACACGCGCTGCAGGGCGCGATGACGAAGGTTGTGCGCGGAGAAGGCGCCTATCTCTATACCGCAGACGACCGTCGTATCATCGACGCAATCGCATCCTGGTGGGTGGTGACGCACGGCCACTGCCATCCGCAAATCGTAAGCGCCATTCAGAAGCAGGCAGAGCAGCTCAACCAGATTATCTTTGCCGGCCATACTCACGAGCCGGCCGAAGAGGTCGCTGCGCTGCTTCTGAAATTGGCCCCCCGTGGCCTCGATTACGTCTTTTTTTCCGACAGCGGCTCGACCAGCGTGGAGGTCGCGCTGAAAATGGCGCTCGGCTACTGGCACAACATCGGCGAGCCGCGCTCGCGCATTGTCGTGATGCAGCACTCCTACCACGGCGACACGGTGGGTACGATGTCGGTCGGCGCACGAGGTGTATTCAACGCGGCATATGAACCGTTACTGTTCGACGTCACCTCAGTGCCGTTTCCGGAACGCGGTCGCGAACAGGCAACGCTTGATGCGCTCGAAGCTGCGTGTCGCAACGACAATCCGGCCGCGTTCATTGTGGAGCCGCTGATCCTGGGCGCGGGCGGGATGCTGATGTATCCAGCCTGGGTGCTGAGAGAGACGAAGCGGATCTGCGAGGCATCTAATGTCCTGTTCATTGCCGATGAAGTCATGTCCGGCTGGGGCCGGACGGGGACATTGTTCGCGTCTGAGCAGGCGGACGTGTCGCCCGACATCGCCTGCTATTCCAAAGGCCTCACTGGCGGATCGCTTCCGCTCGCCGTGACACTCTGCCGCGCCGATATCTTTGACGCCCACTATTCGAAAGATCGCGCGCGCACGTTCTTTCATTCGAGCTCATACACGGCCAATCCGATCGCGTGCGCCGCCGCGAAAGCGAACCTGGATCTTTGGCAAGAACCGGACGTTCGAAAGCGCATCGCATCCGTGGCAGCAATGCAAGAAGAAGGAATTGAATCGTTTCGCGTGGACGCACGCTTCAACAACGTTCGCCGGGTCGGCACCATCACCGCGCTTGATTTGGCAGTCCCCGACGGGGGCTACCTCGCTGACATTGGTCCGAAGCTTCAAGCCTTTTTTCGCGACCGAAATCTCTTGCTGCGGCCGCTCGGCAATACGATCTACGTTATGCCGCCTTATTGCGTCACAGCGGCCGACCTCAATGAGATCTATGTCGGCATCAGCGATGCCGCCGATGCGCTAGTCTCTGGGAAGTCAGCTGGGATTTCTTGAGGACACTATAGCCAGCATCGCGTCGAAGATCGGCAAGGCTTATCCACCGAGACCCAGGACCGGCCACATGGCGTCGACGCGTGCCACCACATCTGGGTCCATGGTCAGCACCTCGCCCCATGCACGCTCGGTTTCCGGCGGCATCTTTATCGTTGCATCGATTCCGAGTTTGCCGCCAAGACCTGGTTTTGGCGAGGCGAAGTCGAGGTAATCGATCGGGGTATCGGCAAGCGTGACGAGATCGCGCGAACTATCGCTTCGCGTTGCAACCGCCCACATCACGGAACGCCAGTCGCGGATATCGATATCGCCATCGACGACGATGAGAAATTTGGTGTAGGTGAGCTGGGGCAGCATCGACCACAGCCCAAGCATGAGGCGCCGCGCCTGCCCTGGATAGCGCCTGGAAATCGCCGCAACCGCGATCCGGTAAGAACACGCTTCCGGCGGGAGCCAGAGGTCGATAACTTCCGGAAACTGCTGTTGTACCAGAGGCAGGAACAGATGATTGAGCGCCTCGCCGATGCGGGACGGCTCGTCCGGCGGACGTCCGGTGAAGGTCGAGAGATAGATCGACTTGCGCCGCCGGGTCACCGCCGTCACGCGCAACACAGGAAACTCCTCGACGGAATTATAATAGCCGGTGTGGTCGCCATAAGGACCCTCGGGCGCCGTTTCCGTCGCGGACACATAACCCTCGATGACGATTTCGGCCGTGGCGGGCACCGAGAGCGGAACGGTGATGCAGCGGACCAGATCCAGCCGCTGCCCGCGCAGCATGCCAGCCAGCCGCAGTTCGGAGATCGCTTCCGGCGCAGGCAAGACCGCAGCCAGGATGGTCGCAGGATCGGCGCCGATGACGATGGCGACCGGCATGTCCCGGCCAAGCCTTTTCCACTGATCGTGGTGACGGGCACCGCCGCGATGCGGCAGCCAGCGCATGATGGCGCTGTCGCGGCCCAGCACCTGTATCCGGTAGACTCCCATGTTGTCCTGGCCCAAAGCGGCGGGCTCGGGCGGCGCAGTCATGACCAGCGGCCAGGTGATCAGGGGCGCCGGCTCTCCGGGCCAGCAGACCTGGGCCGGCAAAATGCCGAGGTCTATGGCGTCGCCGGTTGCGATACATTCCTGCACCGGCGCCGCTGAAATCGTGCGCGGCCGGGTCGCCAGCGCGGCCCGTGCAAGGGGAAGCTTGCGCCATGCGTCGATCAGGCTTTGCGGCGGCCGGGGCGCGCGCAGTTCGGCCATCAGTTCGCCAAGCTCCCTCAGCCGGTCCGGCCGCACGCCAAATCCCCAGGCCACCCGTTCGATCGTACCGAAAAGATTGGTCAGCAGCGGCATATCCGAAGGAGCCCCATCCGCCCTCACCGGCTGTTCGAACAGAAGGGCCGGTCCTTCCGCGCGAAGAACGCGACGATGGATTTCCGTGATGTCGTGCACCACCGACACCTTCTCGCGAATGCGTCGCAATTGCCCCTTGCTCTCGAGAAAAACCAGGAAGTCGTGCAGTTCCTGAAAATTCGGCACGTCGCGACGTAACAAGAGGCTTCTCCTTAAGACACAGAGACTCCTATGCAGCAAAATTCCAGGTCTTCTTTGTTCTTGCACAAACAACGCTCGTGATCATCGCTCTATCCTGACGGAATGAACTTTTCGAAAATGACCTCGCCTGCGCCGTCACCGTTGCCGGTGCCTCCATTGCTGGCGCTTGCTGTGCGCCCGTTGCCGCTGTTGCCGCTTCAGACTGTACTCACGGTCGTGCTGCTTCGCATTTGCAGGGAACATCCGAGGATGTTCGACAGGCTCGGCGAGCATGCCCGAAAACGATTTGGCATCAAGCCGACCGATCTGCCCTTTGGCTTTCTGCTCGAGGCCGCCCCTTCCCGCCCGCGGCTGTCGGTGGTGCGCAACCTGCCGGATGATGTTGACGCTCGGATTTCCAGTCCGTTAGCCGGGCTATTTGGTCTGATCGAAGGCAGCCTTGACGGCGATGCATTGCTGTTTTCGCGCGACCTCGTGGTGGAAGGTGGTGTCGAGGCGGTGCTCGCGCTTCGCAACGCGATTGATGACGCGCAACTCGACCCGGTGGCGGAGATCGCCAGCATATTCGGACCACTGGCCGAACCATTGAAACGCACGCTGCAAATTGCTCGAACGGTGGCCGGCGCCTCAAATCGATCGCACAAAGGGATTTGACGATGGAGCTGATCTGTCCCGCGGGCACACCAGCCGCATTGAAGACCGCGATCGACGCCGGAGCCGATGCGATCTATTGCGGCTTCAACGACGAGACCAATGCACGAAACTTTCCGGGTCTGAATTTCAGCCGCGCCGAACTCTCCGATGCGATCGCGCTTGCACATCGCCGCGGCGTGAAGGTCCTGGTCGCCATCAACACATTCCCGCGCGCGGGCGCCGTCAGTCTCTGGCATCGGGCGATAGACGACGCTGTAGCGGCCAAAGCCGACGCGCTAATCCTGGCCGATGTCGGCCTGCTGGAATATGCAGCGCGCCGCCATCCTGCCCAACGCTTGCACGTCTCGGTGCAGGCGGCCGCCGCCAACGCGGATGCCATCGCTTTTTACGCCGAGACATTCGGCGCCCGTCGCGTCGTCTTGCCCCGCGTCCTGAGCGTCGCGGAAATAGCTGGCATCGTCCGCGAGATCACCTGCGAGACCGAAGTGTTCGTCTTCGGCGGCCTTTGCGTGATGGCTGAAGGCCGCTGCTCGCTGTCGTCCTATGCCACCGGGCAGTCGCCGAACATGCAGGGCGTATGTTCACCCGCAAGCCATGTCGCCTATGAGCAGGAGAACGGCAGGACGAAGTCGCGCCTAGGTGGATTCACGATCAACAGCTTCGAGATCGGTGAAGCCGCCGGCTATCCGACGCTTTGCAAAGGTCGCTTCACGACCAAACACGGCACCGGTTACATCTTCGAAGATCCCGTGAGCCTTGACGCTGCAACCTTGCTTGCCGGGCTGCGCGACGCCGGCGTTACGGCGCTCAAGATCGAAGGGCGCCAGCGCGGCCGAGCCTATGTCGAGGGTGTCGTGCGGCACTTCCGTCAGGCTCTCAACGCGCTGGACTCCGGCCTGCCGATCGATGCCGGGCAACTTATGCCATTCACGGAAGGTCAGGCTACGACCGTAGGTGCCTATCGCAAGACCTGGAGGTGAACGTCCCAGCCGTCTTTGTTGAATGACTAGAGAAAACCGACCGGAGGAATGGTTTCATGCAGCTCAGCCTCGGCCCAGTTCTTTATAATTGGGCGCCGGAACGCTGGCGCGACTTCTACTTTCGCATTGCGGACGAGGCGCCGGTCGACACCGTCGTGATTGGAGAGATCGTCTGCTCGAAGCGATCGCCCTTCATCGCTCCACATCTGCCTGCGGTCGTTGAGCGGCTCCGCGCCGCCGGAAAACAAGTCCTGCTCGGCTCCCTGATCCTGACCTCGCTGCCGCGCGAGCGGCGGCAGATGGCCGAGCTCGTCAATACGGCAGAGCTCCTGGTCGAGGTGAACGATCTGACCTGTCTCAAGCCACTTGTCGGTCGCTCTCATGCGATCGGTCCGTTCATCAACATCTATAACGAGGCCAGCGCCGCGTTCCACGCCCAGCGTGGCGCGACAAGACTCTGCCTCCCGCCGGAGCTGCCGATGTCGTCGATCGCGGCGATTGCTGCCGCGCTTCCCAGCGTCCTGATCGACATATTCGCCTTCGGTCGGGTGCCTCTGGCAATCTCCGCCCGCTGCTATCACGCGCGCCTTCACAAGCTGACAAAAGACAATTGCCAGTTCGTCTGCGAGCGGGACCCGGATGGACTGATGCTGAAGACGCTGGATGGCGCTGACTTCCTGACGGTCAACGGCGTCCAGACCCTGTCGTCCACCTGCGCCAACCTGCTGGGCGACGCCGATGCCTTGCGCGAGGCCGGCGTCGGGTCATTTCGCCTGTCGCCGCAGGATTGCGACATGGTCGGGGTCATCAGCATCTTCCGCGCGGTCCTTGATGGCCGGGAGGATGCGGAGAGCGGAACGCGACGTCTCGCGCAGCTTTATCCGGACGTGCACTTTTCCAACGGGTTTCTCCACGGAGTAGCCGGCTTTCTCTCCGTGGCACCCGACGCCCGCACCAACCAGCGACCCGGATTCCGTGAACCGATCAAACCGCACATGCTCTAGCAACACATGCTCTAGCAACCTTTGGGGCCCCATATGGCGATTGCAGCACGGCGCCTACCGCAGGACGGAACCATCGATGTCGTCAACCGGCTGCGGCATGTTCTCACGCAGGTTAACCTGGACTGCACGTGTCAGGATTCTCTGGCTGGGGCCCTCGATCGATTTGCGACGCTTGAAAAGCGCCGCTTCTCCCGGCGGCAGCTTGTCCAGGCACGCGACTGCAGAAATCAAATCGCTGCCTTTCTATCGCTTCTATCGGAGCTTGACGCGCTTACCGAGAGCGAACCTGACCGGACCGTGTTCAGAGAAATGGAGCTCGTATTTTCCGAGATCGTCGATTGTGCCTTCGCCGGAGTGTTGGCATTGAGGCAAATCGCAACGGAGTAGGCAGCCACCCGCACCAGCGGAACGTGAATGCTAGATTTGGACCGCAAGGCCCGAACTATTCCTCCTCGTCCGCGATGGCCACGAGAGCATGCGGCTTGCACAGGACCACGCGGCACCGCCCGCAACTGACGATGCCCCGCTCTTCCCAGGCGCTAAGCGTCCTGCTGACGGTATGCAGGGTGGTCCCGACCATTTCGGCGAGGTCACGGCGGGACAGCGGAAACGCGATCTCGATGCCGCGCGCTGTGCGGCGCCCCGACTGGTGCGCCAGACGAAGAAGGGTATGACCAATCCGACGCTCGACCCGTTCGGTCGACAGTTCACGCACACGGATCTGCATCTCGTGATACCGCTGGCCCAACAGCGTGAGGGCGTTGATGGCAACGACGGGATAACGCTCCATGATCTGTCTGACAATGGCGCTCGTCCAGCCGATCAGATGACTATCGTCCACTGCGGTCACCGTGCCGGGATGGGTATCACTGCCCACAAGTGCCGCGTAGCCCGCAACCTCTCCCGGACCAAGATAACGGATGATAATCTGCTGACCGTCCTGGGCCATCTGCGACGCCCGCAACCGGCCCGCAATCACGACAAAAAGGGACGTCGTGCGGTCGCCCTGTTGAAACAGGATATCGCCGGCGGCAAGACGCCTTCGTCCCGCTGAAGCCTGAAGGAATCGGAGCGCCTCCGGAGGAGTCCCCTGAAACAGTTCGGTCCGGGCGAAGAGATCCAGGTCCGGAGAGTAATCCATGCCGCCGACTTCATGCTGCACATCTGGCGGTGTACCTCCGCTGTCACATAGTAGTGTGCGGCAACGCCCTCCAATTTGAGCCAGCGCAAATAGTTGGATCGATTATTCCCAATAATACCAAGGCTTGTCATACAAGAGGAAAGCCCCTGCCCGCCGACCCAAAGACGGGGCGACTGATGCCGAGGCGTGCCCTAACACGGGATCGAAAATGCTGCTCGTCAACAAGACGGATCTGTTTCGACATCGCGTGCCAGACACCCTGGCTGACCGAATTGCGCTGGGCATCGTGCGCGCGGGCACATCGATGGCCGGCGCCCTCTTTGGCGGTCGATACGGCCATCGTGTCGTTGTGCTCGAGACCGTGGCCGCGGTCCCGCCGATGGTCGCCGCAACGTTGCTGCATTTCAAATGCCTGCGCCTTATGCTCGACGATCGCGGCTGGATCCGGACCTTCATGGACGAGGCGGAGAACCAGCGCGTTCATCTGATGTCGTTTATTGCGCTGGCTCAGCCTCGCGCCTGGGAACGTATCCTGATCGCCATCGCGCAAGCGGCATTCTATAATGCTTTTTTCATTCTCTACTTGATATCCGCCCGGACAGCGCATCGCCTGGCCGGATATTTCGCCGAGCAAGCGGTCCGGGGTTACTCGGAATATCTCATTCGGCTCGGATCTGATGATCGCAGCAGCGATGCGGCACCCGCATCGGCCATCGCGTACTGGGATTTGCCATCCGATGCGGATGTCACTGACATGATCCTCGCCATGCGCGAGGATGAGGCCATCCACCGCGACCTGCACCATGCCTTCGCCGACGCGCTGGCGGCAGGTCAGGCATTTCCACGCGGCAACGCCTGAGGCGATTTTTCTGGCTCAATTGGTGACCTGCGAAAAGGAACGAGAAATGGCGCGACGAACCGATCTGCCCCTTGTGTATTCCTGCTCTGGCTGTTCAAGCGCCGCTCAACTGGCGAACCATCTCGCGATTCGACTGGATCGAATCGGGAAAGCGGAAATGTCCTGCATCGCAGGGGTCGGAGGCGACGTTCCTTCGCTTGTACGAGTTGCGACCTCGGGGCGGCCAATAGTCGCGATCGACGGCTGCGCGCTCAAATGTGTTCAGAGTTGCCTGACGCGACACGGTGTCCAAGCAGCAAGCCATTACGATCTCACGCAGTTCGGCGCAAAGAAGCGATTCAGGATGGATTTTAATCCTGCTCAAGCTGACCAGCTATTCGAACGCATCGTCGACGATCTGTCACAGCGATTCACTGCCGCAGAGGCCTCCGAGAGGTCCGCCGAGAATCGTACGTAGTTCGCGCTTTTCGCCTCGGCCGGTCAAATGCGGATGCGGCTATTCGCCGTGGGTCCACTCACCCGCGCCGCGTTCTGCGAGATCATTGCGATTCCCGATATCCGCACTCAATGCGCCACGCTCGCCGCCCTGCTCGCCACCCGAGACGAGGAACGGCAGTTCGAGCGTATCGGCGCGCAATCACCTTAGCTGGTGAATTCATCCGCACGACGGACTGTCGTCTGCCTCATGCGTTGGCCTTTCAAATAAGCACGACACTTGCGATGAAGCACCGGTGCACTCGCTTTATAGCTCGGCACGCTGCCACTATACTCATGTGGCGGAAGGGCCTTTGTCCGATACCTGCGCAGGAGCAATAGAGCATGCGGAAAGTCGGAATTGTCGGGGCCGGCGCGGTCGGCGCCGCCTGCGCGATGGCGCTAAGTCTTCGGCGCAGCGCGGACGAAGTCGTCCTCGTGAACAGAACACCGGCAAAGAGCGTCGGGATCGCCACGGATATCACCTATGGAGCGGCGATCGGCGACGTGACCGCCGTTCGCAGTGGCGACATCGCCGATCTGACCGGTTGCTCGGTCGTTCTCCTCACTGCCGGCGTCAACGAAAAGACCGGAGGCGCAACCGACCGGAGCGACAAGGAAGGCCGTCTGAAGCTCCTCACCGCCAATGCCAAGATCTACAGGGAACTGGTTCCTGCCATCGTCGCTGCCGCGCCGGATGCCGTGATCATTGTCGTCACCGATCCGCCGGACCCGCTCACCGATGTCGCCCGCGACGCTGCCGGGCATGAACGCGTGTTCGGCACCGGTACGTTCCTTGACAGCCTGCGCTTCCGGACTCATCTTGCCCGTCACTTCGGCGTTGCTCCAACCGCCGTAGATGCTCTCGTGCTCGGCGAACACGGCACTTCGAGCGTCTTTCTCTGGTCCTCCGCCCGAATTGCAGGCAGTCCGGTCGAGACACTTTTCGATCGACCGGCGGAAACGAAAGTGCAGATTGAACGGGATGTCCGGCAGGCCAACATCACGATCATCGAGGGGATCGGCGCCAGCCAGTACGGGATCGGAATCGTATCCGCCCGGATCGCCGAGGCGGTCCTCGGGGATGAGAAGGTTGTTCTTCCGGTGTCGAGCCCCCAAAAAGCATTTGAGGTCAGCCTCTCCCTGCCCTCCGTGATCGGAGCAGCCGGTGTCGAGCGCGTTCTCACGCCGCAGATGAGCCGGCAGGAACAGGCAGCGCTACGCGCGAGCGCGCAGCACATCGCGGACGCGTCTGCCCGTCTGAAGCAGTAGAACGATCGCTTCCGGGCCGTGCGTTCGTTCGGACAAACCTGCGTGCGGATCGGAAATACAGGCCACCGCCACACGTTTACCGCAATAGCGGTGCCTTGCGAATGCCGAAGGGACGGCCGACCGCCCACAAGGTCGTGCCTCGCCTCCTCGCGAGGACGAAGTTGTCCTGAATCCACCTTCTTTGGAATATCTGCTCAGCGCAACGGCAAAGGCATATCGGATGCGCGCCACGTCATTCGCGGCCTTGTTACTCCTGTTGCCTACTCTGTCGGCGACTGCGGCTTCGACCGTCAGCGAAGATACCGGACCACCGCCGGCGCTGGAGCCGGGCAAGGCACCCCCACTGCCCCAGCAGGGGCCGCTCGCTGAGCCCCGCTCGTCAAATCAGGTCGGCTTTCCCGCGGCGCTGACGGCATCGGCTATCCCACCAGCCAGCCCGCTTACGCCTGCCGCGGTTGCGTTGGGTGAGAAGCTGTTCTTCGACGGCCGGCTGTCGGATGACGGCACCGTCGCGTGCGCCACATGTCACGATCCGGCGCGCGCCTTCACCGATGGACGGCCCGTGTCGATCGGAATCCATGGCCGTGCCGGACAACGCAATGCTCCAACCGTGCTGAACGCACTTTATAACAAGACGCAGTTTTGGGATGGCCGGGTCGACACGCTGGAGCAGCAAGCGGCCCTGCCGATCACCAACCCGTTCGAGATGGGTTCGTCCAGTATCGCTGCTGCCGTGTCCAGGATCGCTGGCGACAAGGACTATCAGGTGCAATTCATGCAGGCCTTCGGCCGCGACGTGAACGAACAGGACCTGCTGCGCGCGATCGCGACCTATGAACGGACACTGGCGTCTTTCGATTCTCCGTTTGACCATTTCATCGCCGGAGACGCCGGCGCTATCAGCGACTCGGCTAAACGCGGCTGGGAATTGTTCAACACCAAGGCACGCTGCAACCTTTGCCACGCCTTGGCGGACAACAAACGCGACGTGACTGTCTTTACCGACAACGACTTCCACAACATCGGCATCGGAATCCTCCGGCACCACATAGGTCCCTTGGCGCAGCAGGCGGAACGCGAGCTTGCGCAAGGACGCCTGCCGGATGTCGACGCCGCGGCGATCGCGAGCGAGATGTCGGTCCTGGGACGTTTTCTGATCACGAAACGGCAGAGCGACATCGCCGCATTCAAGACGCCTGACTTGCGCAATATACTGGTGACGGGGCCCTACTTCCACGACGGATCGATGCAAACCTTGTGGGACGCCGTCGATCACTACAACAAGGGCGACGGCCGCGCCGACCCCTGGCTCGACGAAGACATCCAGCCGTTGGCCATGACGGAGGCCGAGATTGATGATCTGGTCGCGTTTCTTGCCTCGCTGACAAGTTCTCCATACAAGGAGGCTGGCGACCACGAATATGCGCGGCAACTCGCGTTATCCAGGGTTGATCGCCCACAGCGGGACACCGCACGGGCTTTCGGCCCGAAGCCGTCGCAGCCGAAGCCGCCGCCGCCATTTTGATGGATCAGCGCATTGTGTCGAAAGAGGCCCCGCGACGAACCCAGCCCTATCGAACGATCCCGGCGATGCGACCGCGTTCACGCACGCATCCCGCCAAGGCGAGAACCGTCCTCAGCCAGCGATTGCGATGCTGGAAACCAGGCATCTGTCGCGGAGCGTCGGACAACGGCTGCTCGTCAATGACATCAGTGTACAAGTCTCGGCGGGTGAGATTCTCGCCGTCGTCGGCGCGAGCGGGGCCGGGAAGTCATCGTTCCTGCGGCTGCTCAACCGGCTGGACGAGCCTACGGCCGGCACGGTTCTGCTGACGTCTGCGGACTACCGGTCAATTGCGCCGCAGGAGTTGCGGCGGCGCGTCGGCATGGTCATGCAAACGGCCTTTCTGTTTCCCGGCACAATCTCTGCGAACATCGCTTTCGGACCGCGCCAGCGCGGGGAAGTCATGCCGCCGCCGCAGATCGCAACGCTGCTCGAGCGAGTCGGCTTATCCGGATTCGCCGACCGTGATGTCGGCAACCTTTCCGGCGGCGAGGCCCAGCGCGTGGCGCTGGCTCGAACGCTGGCGAATGCTCCTGAGGTTCTGCTGCTCGACGAGCCGACCTCCGCGCTCGATGAGGCGTCCGTGCGCGGGGTCGAGGAGCTCATTCTCGGCATCATCCGAGAACGGCGAATGGCCTGCGTGATCGTCACGCACAACCGTGAGCAAGCCATCCGTCTCGCGGACAGAACCATGATCATGGAAGCGGGCCGACTTGTCGCGATCGGCGCAACCAGAGAGGTGCTGCATGCTGACTGAGTTGGAGAGCAGCATAGGCAGCGAAGTGTTGATGGGCCTTGCCCAAGCCGCCGGCGCCATCGCGCTGTGCGCCGCCGTGGTGGCGCTTTGCCGGTGGCACGCCGTCCGCGTCGAGCGCGAGGCCGCCGTATCGATGGCACGAGGACTCATACAGATGGTTCTCGTTGGGATGGTGCTGGCGGTGTTGCTCCAAGGCAGCTTGCTGATCGGCACTCTTATCCTGCTGATGATGACGGTCGCCGCGGCATTCACGGCAGCTCGCCGCCTCCAGAAAATGGAAGGCGCGCTGCTGCTGTGCTTCTGGGCGATCGTCGCCGGCGCCGGAACCGTGATCGCGGCGATGCTGGTGACCCGGAGCCTTCGGGCCGACATCGCGATCCTCGTGCCTGTCGGCAGCATGATCATCGCCAATGCGATGAATGCATGCGCGCAGGCGGCCGAGCGCTTCCGGGCCGAGATCGTCGCCCATGTCGGACAGATCGAGGCAAGCCTCTCGCTGGGCGCAGAGCCCGCCGTTACGGTTACGCCTTATCTTCAGAGCGCGGTCTATGCGAGCCTTCTGCCTCGGCTCGATATGCTGAAGTCTCTCGGTTTGGTGTGGATCCCCGGGGTCATGGCCGGCATGATGGTCTCCGGCGCGAGTCCGGTCTACGCCGCCATCTACCAATTCGTGGTCGTTGCCATGATCCTGGCTGCGTCGGGGATTACCGGCCTCGTCGCCACCCTTCTCATGCGGTCCCGCGTGTTTACTTCAGCGGCACAGTTGGCGCTTCGGCCTGCGGAAGCGTCAACGTCGAGCCCTACGGTGACGCGGGCTCATCCGTAAGCCGGGCAGGCTCGGTCATCGCGCACCCTGCGCGAACTCGTTCGGTCATGTCAGCACAAGTTGGTCGAACTGCGCGGTCGATTCAACTCATGCTGCCCGGCATGAAGCATCGCGGTTTCGGATGACCATCTTGATAGTAGGGCCACACCATCGTCCGCCCCGAGAGGTTCGGCCCATCTACGACAGCTTCCCTGGGAACGTCGACCCATTCGCCATCGATGCGCACCCGATAGTGACCATCCTTGCTTTCCCAATCGGCGTCATCGACGCG
Source organism: Bradyrhizobium sp. 31Argb (assembly GCF_043638955.1). Taxonomy (NCBI): domain Bacteria; kingdom Pseudomonadati; phylum Pseudomonadota; class Alphaproteobacteria; order Hyphomicrobiales; family Nitrobacteraceae; genus Bradyrhizobium; species Bradyrhizobium sp. 31Argb. The sequence continues at coordinate 35,337 of NZ_JBEGDB010000010.1, forward strand.
CTTCGCATCTGTGCCGTCACAGCATGGGCCCTTGCCGCTGTGTAAGCTCTCATACCAATGGTTCAATTCGGGGTGCCCAGAATCGTGAGCGCGGGCGGACCCGAATGCAAAAATTGACAGCACGACAGCAAGAATAAGAAGCGCTGGCTGCTTGCAATCCGTACTCATTCCACGACCAATCTGTGCTGCGATCATATCCGATACCCAACTCCAGTATGCTGGTCGCGAAGCTCGCAAATCACGTGCCACCAGATCACCGGTGCAGCATTAATTTTGATCTCCGCGATGATTATTTTGCGGGCAGGCCGATCGCACCTAGAGTCCTCTCGTTGCGATCAAAAACGTCGCGGCGCAACGATCGGTGACGAACGCTGCGAGCGCCTCCCTATGCCGGCCACATCATTGTTCTGCTGTTCGTGGAGATATGACCGACGATGTCCACGTCAATTATATGATTTTTCTCATACCATCACGTTGCCGAGAGTAGTCACACTCATCGCGCCTGACTTCGCTGGGGTTGTCTGCGCATACGGCGATGTTCGTGGTCGCTCGCGATCGATTGATCGTTCGGGTCCGACATCATCACGCCTGTGTCACCGCGAGGATGAGCTTCTCGAAATAGGTATGCCGTCGATGAGCCAAACGTAGCAACATGCCTGCGACCGCTCTCAACCGTTTCGGACGGCCTGCACAGATAAAGGTCGACGTCGCCATTTTCGACGCATCGGAAAATAGATGTCTTGGATAGAGTGCCGCGTGCCGCGCGGCCTACGAAAGGCCAGCGCCCTCTTCGCCTGACATTCCCAATCCCGCCGCGGCGGACGATTTCCGGGAAGCACGCTTGGTGCCTTTCGACAAGTCTGACGGCGAGCGCCCCGGCCAAAAGTTCCGCGCTGACGGCACCGAGGGCGCCCTCAAATCGAGAAGGCGACGCATTCGCGGTATGCAGACCTGCTCTGCGTCATAGTGATCGATGACGAAGCGGCGGGCGGCCTGCCTCATTGACGAGAACTTCGCGGGTTCCTGCAGCGCTTCAATCACGCGTTCGGCGAGCTCATCGACCGCAAAAAATGGAACCAGCAAACCATTCTCGCCGGAACTGATGACTTCGCGCACCGGCTCCGTATCAGACCCAATCACCAAACAACCGGCGCTCATAGCTTCCAGCGCCGACCAGGACAGCACGAAGGGATAAGTCAAATAGACATGTGCCGATGATACCTGGAGCGCTGAAATGAATGTCTGATATGGGACGCCTCCCATGAAATGAACGCGCGACAGATCCAACTGATCGCGGACCTCGTCGAGAAAGATCGACTTCCAGGTCTTGCCGGCCGGCGGAGGAAGTCCATACGATAATCCATCCCTGCCAATGATGACGATCTGCGCGTTGGGCCGCCGCCTGAGGATTTCGGGGAGAGCACGCATGAAGACGTGGTAGCCCCTGAGCGGTTCGAGATTGCGTACGACAAACGTCACAATCTCATCCGACGAACGTACTTCCCGGCCATTCGGCAGCGTCAGGCGCGCCCGCGGATCTGGCCGCACGCGCGATGTATCAATTCCTTCATGAATCACTTCGATCTTGCTTTGATAATGCGAGGGAAAGGTCGATTGCTGCCAAGTGGTAGGCGAGATTCCGAGGTCGCAATCTGCCAGCGCCAGCAATGTCGTCGCATTCTTCAACTGCAGTCCGATATGACCATCCAGTCCGGACATCGGAAATTCCGGATCGAATCCGATGTCCCGCCCCTCGGCGCCGTAAAAGAACTCGCAATAGACGAACAATCTTGCCTTGGGGAACATCGTGCGCAGTGGCAGGGTCTCTCCCCATCCCGGGTGGGCCAGAATCAAGTCCGGGGCGAAGCCCGACGCCGCCAAGGTCGAAAGACTGTAAAGCACTTGCTCAGCGCGGCGGCACTCAAGGTCGAATCGCCTGGCGAAAGGATGGGTTCCGGAAACATCTGCTTCGGGGAGCATATATTTAATCAACTTAACCGAAGGCATCGGCTGCGCGCTCGATGCACCGACAGCAACGAGCTCGAAGCCGGGTTCGTTAGCCAACGCAGCCGCCAGATTGCGGTACTGTGCCGGGAAGTTATTGTGAACGAATAAAATCTTCATCGACGATGCTGTCGCCTGTCTGCTTCAAGCAGTACGATCAATCGAGAACGGACTGAAGCTTGCGCGTCGTGTTTATAGCAAGAATTTCCTGCAGCGAACCATCAATCGCTAATCGCCGAACGATAGTTCGGCATTCGCACTATGTGGTGACAAAGTTCCCTATGATTAGAATGCTGCAATTCTGCATCAGCAAAAAGCTTTCGTTCGATCTGACATCTTCCTGCCCCAAAATTCGTCGATTAGTCGCAACTCCATGCAACTTTTGGTTTTGCTTTGGGCATCCAAATGTTGAAACTCAGTGTAGTCTCAGGAATGCAAGGGCAAGCGTGTGGGCAACGCTATGAAATTCAAACGACCTCCTTCCGACTGCCAACCGCAAATCCGGCATCTCGATCTGTGCAGCGCTGAGAACATCGCCGACTCCATCGCACTGCTGAGAGATGAAAACGACAGGCTCCGCCGGATGGTGGCATTATTGAGTGCAGAGACTAAGTACATCCGTCGCTCTCTCTCGTCGTCAGTATCCACTCATTGGCGCTCGTCCTCACGCTTGAGGGCGCTTCCTTGACTTGCCTTTGCTGACGGAGCAGGTGTCTTGCTGTGGATAACCAGCTTGGCGCTTCGGCAAGGCCGAGTTGGCAGTCACATCATTCTCGCCTCAAGCGTCTTGGATGGCTCTCTCCGCTGCCTTTCGGCGCGCCGGAGCACGTCGGGTTGCAACACCCAAGACTGAAAGGCGAAAAAACGTGAACTGCGATCTTTGGTTGCATGGCCTGCTTAGCCACATTTGCCCCGAAGTTTGTTGAGTTCACGATAACAAACATGTCTAACTTTTGGGCGACCACATATGATATGCTCGCTAACCGAAGTAGATTACAATTGTTACGATTTGTTCGGGGGTGTTGATGAGCGACGCTGAGCAGCAGAAAGTGGTGAACCTCGACCGCGGACTGTTCTTCGTGAATTACAGGAGTGCCGAAGACTCCCTCTCTCCACCTCATGTTACGGTCGCACCGGCGGTAGGCCACGAAAGGCGGATGGAGATCATCCTGCACCCTGATGCGACCGAGCCAACCCTTTGGGAGCCGAATTCCGGCTTGGTGGTCCGAGTCAACACGCCCGGCACTTTGCAGGTCCAAGTCCAGCCCATGCGACTTGGAGGATCGCAAGCCGCCGTGGTTCGCATTGAACCGATCCAATCCGGCCGAGCCCACGTCGTCACGGCGCAAAGCGAAAGCCTGGGCTTGCATGCCAATGCCACGACGGAAGGCCTGAAGGTGCTTGGCCACGTGGCGGGTCGCGGCGACGTCACTGTCGGACCCAACGCATGGATTGCAGGTCCAACGGCACCGTCCCGCGTGGAAGGGGTGGCCCTGGAATGGCCGGAGAAGCCGGTCGGTCTTGATATCCGCTATGCGGTACAGTTCGCCAACGGTCAGGCCGGGAGCGGCAGAATGGTCCCGCTCGGCGCCTACGCCGGTACACGCGGGCGGGCCCTGCCCATTACGGGCGTGGTCCTGGAAATGAGCGGCACCGACGAATTAGAGTTCGTCGCGGAGGCAGGGTTCTTGAACGCACCGACCTTGCGCGCGGTCGGCAAACGCGTGGTGCTGTCGGGTCCGACCAATCGCGAACCTCTGGTTGGCATTCGCATTGGCATCGAACGGATTGCAGCCGCGGAACAGGTCGCAGCGCCTGCGAAGCCGCGAAAGCCTGCCGGTTCGGGGCGGGTCCGTGTGTTCCGCAGCCGGCCGCGCCAAGAGAGTCCGGTTACCTGAAGCGATCCGGACACTGAGACTTCGGAGCGCCGGCAAGCGACCGCAATCGGTCAGGGCACGGTTAAATGGTTCTCGGCACCGTCATTGACGCCCCAGCGCTCGTCGGACCTCGCTCACATATCGCGCTCGAGCGCCTGGCGGCGCAGGCGCTGACTGCTCAAGACTTTATCACAGCGTTCAAATATGCGGATCGACGCTGCCGTATTGAACCGCCGCCGGCCGCCCATTGCTTCATTCTCCGCGCGGAGGCGAACTGGAAGCTTGGACGCGGCGAAGCGGCGCTCGCCGACCTCACCGAAGCGCTTCTTGTCGACCCTTCCGACGTCGGCGCCAACCGTCGAATGCTTGCCTGGGCCACGGACGATCGGCGGCGGGGCGCGGCTGCCAATCTGATAAGCCGTGACGGCAATCCGGCCATCCTGCGAGCTGCCATCGCTGAGCTCCGGCGTGCTGGGGATCGGCACTGGGCCGCCTGCTCGGTGTTTGACAATCACGTGACAGGCTGGGTCGCCTGGACCAAGGCCGCCACAGTCGAAGCGAGCCTTGCGACCGAAGACGGCACGTTAACGAGCCTGCTCGAGCCCAACTCATTTCATCCCTTGGCCAGCAGGGACGTTCAGGCGACCGCCTTTCTCGTTAGGCGGCCACCATCCAGGACCCCTCAGACGCTGACGTTGAAATGCGATGGCGAGATCTTCCAGATCCGGCGGCTCGCACCCAACCTGTCTCCGCCGGCGCGGGTCCGAGCACACGCGCATCCCTCCGCTCGGCCAAGGCCTCGCACCTCCGCCCCCACCGTCATCGTTCCCGTCTATCGGGACGTACAGGCAACGATCGACTGCTTTGAAAGCCTCGTTAAGGCAAGAGCTTCGGGTGCGTCGAGAAGCGAGCCGTTCCGCATTCTGGCCGTCGATGATGCCAGCCCCGAGGTGGAGTTGCGGCGCTATCTCCAAGAGCTTGCCGCGGCCGACACGATCGACCTTGTTGTGAACGCGGTAAACCTTGGCTTCGTCGGAGCGATCAATCGTGCGCTGGAGGAGGTGCCGACGGGCGACGTCGTGTTGCTGAACTCCGACACCGTCGCAGCACCCGGCTTTGTTGATCGATTGGCGGCCGTGGCGCGTTCGGCACCCAACATCGGGACGATCACGCCGCTTTCCAACAACGGTGACATCTTTTCGTTCCCGATGCCGAATGACGTCAATCCGATGCCGAGCTATGAGCAAATACTCGAGATCGATCGTATCGCGGGTGTTGCCGACGCCGGCGATGCAATCGACGTGCCAAGCGGCATCGGGTTTTGTCTCTATATCACGCGCGCCTGTCTCGATGCCGTAGGCGGGCTGTCGGAAACGTTTGAGCGCGGCTATCTCGAAGATGTCGACCTCTGCCTTCGCGCGCGCGCCAAGGGCTTTCGCAATGTTTGCGCGCCGTCGGTCTATGTCGGGCATCACGGCTCGAAATCCTTCCAGCACGAGAAGCGAAGCCTGGTGCTTCGCAATCTGGGTGTTCTGGACCAGCGATTTCCGAACCATCGGAACGAATGCCGCGCGTTTGAGAGCGCCGATCCGCTACGACCGGCGCGCGCAGCGCTTGAGCGCGCGCTGCCCTGGTCGTCAGAACCATCCGTGCTGATCGTCGGGAATCAACGCTCCTGCGCAGCCATAGCCGAGGAGCGAGCGCGCCACCTCCGCCAGCATGGCGAGCGCGTGGTTCTGCTCTTGCGAGAGCGCGATGTCTTCCATCTCAAGGCCGCGGACGGCACGAGCCCGCAATCGGTTCATTTGAGGCTCGGCAGGGAAGCGGACATCGCCGACGCCGCCGAGCTCCTTACACGGCTGCATGCAAAACGCGTGGACATCGTCGAGCCGAATCCGTTGCTGGAACTGATCGATCTGATGCGGGCACTCAACCTTCCGCTCAATTTCTGGCTGGTGGGAGGAAACCTTGGCGAAGCGGCTGTCTCGCTTCCCGACGGGACGCCCCTCCTTGTTCCCAGCGAAGCGGCCAAGGCTTTTGCCAAGGCTCGTTGGCCCAAACGCAACATCGTCCCCCAGCATTGGCCAACCCGGTCGCTCGACCTGCCGCTGCTTTCCGGCTCGCGAAAATCGCTTGTCATCGTTCCATCTGCGCCCTCGCCCGCATCCTTGCGCGTGATGCGGAGCCTGGCGGATTGCCTGCAACGGCGGGAACCATCCCGATCGATCGTTATCGCTGGCACGACGTATGACGACGATCGCCTGATGTCGTACCCAAATGTCTTCATAACCGGCGCGATTGCAGCCGGCGAGCTTGGCGATGTTCTGGCACCGCATGATCCGGGCTGGCTGCTCACCGATTTCGAAGAACCAATATTCGGCCATCCGCTGATTGAGACTGTAAAGCAAGCTTTAAGACCTGTCGCATATCGCGACTGGTCGGGCGGATCGCCCAAACCGCGCAAAGGTGACCTTGCCCTTCCTGCCAATGTAGACGAGGCAGGACTTGTCGATGCGGTGGTCGATTGGGTCGAACAATCATGAGCATCGCGCGCGTCACCCGCACCGCACCGGCGGCCAAACCGAAACTGATCAGCCGGCTCGCGCTCGCTCACGACAGTACGGTATCGGGCTTCGTGTTCGATCCTGAGGCTCCGGAGCGCCGCTTCACCGTCGATATCCTGCTCGATGGTCTGGTCCTGAGAACGACGTACGCCGATTCCCTCGTCCCGGAGCTCTTTGAGCAAGGACTGGATGGCGCTTACGGATTCGCGGTGACACTCGAACCGGACCTGCTCCAAGCCGCGAGCGTCCTTGAGGCACGCCTCGCCAATCTCGGAACCCCCATCGGCCACCCCATCGACCTGGAGAATGAAAGCACACTTGTCGATCTTCGACCGAGCAGCGAATTGCGCTGGCTCGGTGGTTTGCATTTCGAAGGCTGGATCGACAGCGAAATCGCCGCCACGCTTGAAGCGATCGTCGATGGAGAAACTGTCGCACAGGTCCGTGCGACGGCCTGGACACACATCGGCGACAACGCCAACGGGCAAGGATCTCGCAACGCCCGCGCTTTCGATTTCCACGTCCCGCAGCGCTTCGCCGACGGACGTGTCCACAGGATTGGATTGCGCAAAGACGACGGCGAGCAGGTTCCGGCAACGGCCGTCTTTGTCGCGTTTCCCGATGGCCTTGCCGGAATGATTGACGCGATCGGGGGGCACGGCGCCGAGCGCCTGCGCGGCAAACTGTACGATCAGCTCATTCCGGCCTCGCTTCCCCTCGCCGACTACGCGAATTGGCGTGATCGCTTCCCGTTGCCAGAACCGCAGACGAGCCGGCTTCAACTGGCTGTGGTTATCGCCGGCACCGCCGGAACTCAGCAAACGCTCTCCACCCTGGAAACGCAGAGCCACGAAAACTGGACCGCAGGCGTGATCGACGGTCAGCCGCTTTCCGTCGAAAGCGAGGCCCTCCTGGAGTTTCTCGAAGACGCCGCATCCGATACGCAACACGTCGTCGTCACCATGGCAGGCATGTCGCTCGAACCGAACGCGCTGGCTCGCATCGCAGCCGCATTCGACGCCTATCCGGATGCTACGGCCGTGTACGGCGATCTTGACTTCCTCGCCGACGATGGCCGGCTCTGGCCGCTTGCCTTTCCGGCGTTCGACTACGAGAGAATGCTCGAGCAAGGGTATTGTGCGCACCTGTTCGCGGTCCGACGAGAAGCGCTGCTTGCCGGGCTTGAGGCTCGTCCCGACAATCTCTATCGGCTTTTCAACTGCCTGCTCGATCATACCGATCCACGACAGGCGAACATCCTACACTTGCCGGGAGCCTTGGCGACGCTGCCGAAACTCAATCGGGTGAATGCCGCCTCTCGGCTTTCCGCCGCGAGCCACATGCATTTGCGGGCGCGCGGCATTGGGGCGGAGGTGAGCCAGCAGCAAGGCAATCTCTTCCCCGCGGTCCGAATCAAGCGACCGATCCCGCACGAGCGGGTGACCCTGATCATCCCGACCCGCGACCGCCTCTCGCTGTTGCGCACCTGCCTGGACAGCATTGCGCCCGCGGTCGAGCGCTGCCGTGCCGATATCCTCGTCGTCGACAACGATAGTGCCGACCACGAGACGATCGATTATTTCGCAGATCTGCGCCGACACGGCATCCGGACTTTGCGGATCGAGGGGTCGTTCAACTTCGCAAGGCTCAACAATCAAGCCGCTGCGATGCTCGACAGTGACGTCTTATGTCTTCTCAACAACGATATCGAGGCAAGCTCGGACGACTGGCTTGAAGAGATGCTGACGCGGCTGGCCGAGCCGGACGTCGGCGCCGTCGGCGCGCTCTTAACCTGGCCCGGCGGCGTCGTGCAGCATGGCGGCGTCGTATTGGGAATGAACTTCGCGGCAACCCACGCATACACCGATAGATTTGGCGATGATCCCGGTTTTGTTGATCAGCTACTCGTCGCGCACGAATGCAGTGCACTAACCGCGGCCTGCCTCGTGACCCGACGAAACGACTATCTTGCCGTCGGCGGAATGGACGAAGCTCGCTTCGCGGTCGCATTCAACGATGTCGACTATTGTCTCCGCCTGCGCCAAACCGGCAAGCGCATTGTCTTCACGCCTTACGCGAAGCTGGTCCATGCCGAATCCGCCAGCCGTGGCAAGGACGATCGGGCGGACCGCCGAGACCGGTTCGAGCGTGAGCTCAGTCTGCTTCGTGCGCGGTGGGGCGAGTTGCTCAATGACGACCCGACCTACAACCCGCAGCTCTCACGCGATGGAGTCCCCTACAGCGGCCTGGCTTGGCCCCCGGGATCGCGCGACCCCAGGTTCAACGATCTTCCGCCTGCACGCGACATACCGCCAGGATTTTAGCGGCACCGCCGGCCACAGCACCAAGCTCGCCCGAACCGCCGCCCCGATGACGTCGGCGAAGGATATTGCCCTTTCGCACGGACGGGCGGGACAGCGGCCGGCTTGTCTCGGTCAACCGTGAGGCTTCAACAGATCTTACGCCACCTCGGCAGCAGTTTGGCTGGCGCCGATCGCTTGCACCCGGGCGGCAAGCATGATGCGTATCTGAACAGGCACCTGACGGTGCGACTTCGCGCGCGGGTACGGCAACTCCCTGATCGATTTACCGTTTGGATAAAGGGCCTCGTGCTCGGCCCAATTGTCGAAATGCAACCGCTCGATGTTGTCGACGAACGTCTCGGCCGGCGTGCTCTCGGCGAGAATCAATGAGTGATCCTCGACCTCCACATGATAATAGGTAAAGGTCGTCGGCACATTGTGCTCACGGACGATAGACGTGCCGTTGACTAGCGCGCCCGCCTGAATCAGAGCACCATCGACGAGGACCGCATGGTCCGGCGAAATCAGGAGATCCCGGGAGGGCACGCCCTCAGCTAGTGCGCCGGCCTTGATGCGGATCGGCAGGACGCGGATCTTGTCGGCGAACCTCGTCGAAACCGTCTGAATGCCGAGCCAGTCGACCGTCGCGACTCCACGATCCTGAGTTAAGACCTGGTCACCGCGTGTCAAAGTCTCGACGGGTACTGCGCCAGCCGGTGTGCCAATCAGAGTACCGGCCATGAAGCAGATGGTCGTATTGCCACTGGTAATGGTCACATCACCGTTATGCCCGTTCAGCTTGCCCGAATACTGGGTGTCGGTCAAAAAAAACGAACGTCCATTGCTGTCCAGGATGATAATCCCGCTGATCGTGTTGCCGTGATCCTGAACGGTCGCTGTGCCAACGAAAGTGTATTTTCCCGTCTCAAGGTCACCCAAATCGGCGCCAATCTTCGCGACCTTGATCTTGTCGCCGGCAAAGATATCACCGCCGTTCGGATCTTTGACCTTCACGCCGCCCGCCACGTAATCCACAAAATCGGTCTTCGGATTAGCGTCGTCAATTCGGTAGGCCGCCTTACCGCCGTTGGCCAATGCGTAGGCGTAGTGAAACGTCTCGCTAGTCGCCATCGAACCCCTCACTCCGAATGTTATGGATAAGTTAACATTATAAAAACACGTTAGCGTTCCGATAACCTTTGCGCAATCCGGAAAAGGGGCTGTTGAGACGGTTCGGCAAAATATTGCGATAATCTGCAAATTCGCTTATCGATCACCACTGATAATATTAGCTTTGAAAGATTATTGGGGATGATGATTAGATCGTACCGGTGGAAGCAAGCCGGTGATCAGGAAGAAGCGCAGAGATGGCTCGCCACCTATCATCCCATTTATGTAAGTAATAAAATCCCTCTCCTCGGCCCCGGAGGATCGCAAGAGATTTGGGCCGGTCGAATCTTTGTGCTTAGCCAGACTAGCTGCGCGCATGCCGAGCTTGTCCGAGGGGCAACGGCGGTCTCAGGCCGCGCACTCGATCACTTCGCCCTCCAAGTCGTGATGGGCGGCTTTGTCGAAATGCATCATCATGGAGGCACAGTGACTGCCCGCGCCGGGGATTTGCTTTTGCTGGACCTTCAGGCGCCGGTTCGGCTGATCCGCGGCACCGATAACGGTCCCAGTGCTGACCTGACGCTCTGGATACCGCGAGCAAGCCTGCCAGCGAAGTTCGCCGATCTGACCGGCAGACATGGCACGCTGGCCAAGGCAGCCGCCCCGGGCGCTTCCGTGGTCTCCGCAGCCTTGCAGGCCATGCTTGCACAGGTCGACCTTGTCACTGCCGCAGAGATGGATGAAATCGCGTCGGGCATTGCGTTGCTGGCGGTGCAAATACTGACCTTGGCGGCGAGACGCACTTCAGCCGTTGAGCCTTCGAATTCGCTGCCTCTCGACAGCTTTGTTATCATCAGCCGCTACATTGAGAATCATCTTGCGGCAAAGGACCTGAGCGCCGACAGCCTGGTCAAGACGTTTGGCCTATCCCGCACCTCTTTGTATCGTCTCTTTGAACCAACTGGCGGTGTTGCATCCTACATCCGCGCACGCCGCCTGGCTCGCGTCCAACAGGAGATCACGGCTGGGGGATTCGGCAACAGACGAATAGCCCCGATCGCCTACCGCTACGGATTTCGCAATATTCCCGCATTCAATCGGGCATTTAAGAGCACGTACGGCCAAACGCCCCGCGAGGCGCTCATGGCGACACGATCAAGCTTACCCTCCTCCGCCGGCTCGTCTCACGCGCCGGGAAAACTTGTGCAATGGCTCTTGGACATTTCGTGACAATCTTGCCGCAATAAATCCGGCCGTTGACAATTTCTCTTTGCAGGACGACGGCTGCAGCAATAGCCGGCGCAACCGATGTCGGTTCATCTACGCCAGCGGATAATGAATGAATTGCATCGCCCTCCACGATTAAGCCGTCTTTTCGATCTGCTTTTAACAAACGATCGTTGTTGTTTTAGCCGCCCGATCCTAGGCATACCCCCGTCGTTTAGCTGATTATCTGTCACTTTTCTGTCATGCTCGATCTTGAAGACCCGTTTCGATTGGTTGATGCGCCCGATCTGTCAATTCGAATGCTGGAGTCACACCCAGCATGAATGACGGACAGCCGGCAAAAATGCTTATCGAGCAAGGCCGGCGAATTCGAGCGACGGGCGATCGCAGAGCTTCGCTCGCCGCATTCCTCAGCGCGACGAAGAGCGACCCTTCCAACGTCATTGCAACCGTTGAAAGCGGCTATGATCACCTGCACCTGGCACAGATCCCTCAGGCACGCTCCATGTTCGAGCGCTCGCTCGCGCTGGATCCAGATAACAAGCCGGCCTTGATCGGCCTCGGTCATACCCTGCGACATCTGGGGGAGTTCGAAGGTGCCGCACAATCGTTCCAGCGAGTCCTGCAACTTGAGCCCGGTCATGCCGGTGCCAACGAAGGACTGGGCTATGCACTGAAATCCTTGAGCAGGAACGAGGATGCGCTCGCAGCATTCCAGGCTGCAGCACGCACCAATCCGAGAGACACCAGACCACATATTGAAGTTGCGCGCATGCTGCGCGATCTCGGCCGGAACGAGGAGGCCGTCACCGCGCTGCGTGACATAGTCGCGCAAGATCCCAATAACACTGCCCATCTGTTGACGCTTGCGCGTTTGTTGCGGCAAACCGGCTCGGCAGTCGAAGCACTCGACACTTTCCGAAAACTTGCGGAACTCGATTCTGCCAATCTCGGCTTCAGAATCGAGCTTGGGCATCTTCTTCGCGAAACCGACCTCATCGACGAGGCGAGCAAGGTCCTTGAAAAGGTTCTGCAGGAGGCGCCTCTCAATATCAGCGCGCTGAATGCCCTTGGGTGGACTCATCGCAAGGCAAATTCTCTTGAAGCTGCGCAGGTCTGCTTCGAGAGAATTCTTGAGATCGAACCAACCAATATCGGAGCCTTGCACGCGCTCGGTCTCGTCGAACGGCAGCGTGGCAGCCATGAAAATGCGCTCGTGCTGTTTACCCGCGCGAAGGAAGTGAGCCCAAAGGCCTTCCATATTCGCCTCGAGGTTTGTCACTGCCTTCGGAACTTGAAACGCTTCGGCGATGCCATCGCCGAATTCAGGGAGGTTCTGCGCGAGTGGCCCCGAAGCCGCGAAGCTCATCTTGGCCTCGGTTATGCCATGCGCGATTCGGGCAAGGTCGAGCAGGCACTGGACGCGTTCGACGAAGCCGCCTGCGATGATCCCTCTCACCCAAACGGCCTGATCGAAGCGGGACATACTCTGCTCCGTCTTGGACGCCCCGCCGAGGCCGAGCAGCGGTTTCGCGGCGCGCTCGATCGATCACCAGGCAACGCGGCCGCGTTGGTCGGTCTGAGCTATGCCCTCCGCCGCCTTGGGTGCGCCGGCGAGGCGGAAGAAGCTTTACGTAAAGTTCTTCGCGGGCAGCCTGGCAATCACGGTGCGCGTATCGCGCTGGCGCACCTTTTGGAGGCTGGATGCCGCCTGGAAGAAGCCGCCGAACTTTTGCTGGAACTCATCTCCAGACAGCCGGAGCATGCCGACGGTCTCGCCGCGCTGGGCAATATCCGTCGGCGTCAGGGCGATCGCAAGCAGGCTTTGGCGTTTTTCCGCCGAGCTTCGAAGGCGGATCCGACGAATATATCTCGCCTGACCGACATCGCGATCGAGCTTCGCGACGTCGGGCGGTTTGAAGACGCCGAAATGCTGCTCGATAAAGTTCTCGCCGTCAGTCGGGCCGATGCACGGGCGTTGCTGCAGCGCGGGCAATTGCTGCGTCGCCAGGAACGCCGATCTGAGGCTCTTGCCGCCTTTTCGGAGTTGCTGAGGCTTGACCCAAACAGTACGCAGGCCATGGTCGAAGCTGCCGCCGAAGAGCGTGCCCTTGGCCGCCCGAATGTCGCCAGACAATGGCTAGATAAGGCGCTGGATATCGAAGTCGATCACCTCGACGCGCTGCTTGCTCTGGCCGACATCGCCTTGCAGAGTGACGATGCCGATACGGCGCTTGCGCTGTATCGGCGGGCTGGCAAGACGCATCCGACAAGCGTCTGGGCTCGGCTGGGGGAAGCGCGCGCCTGCTTTGAGCTTGGCGAGCGCGATCGGGCGTTCCAAGTCGTGACGGAGGCGCGCGAGTGCCTTGGTCTTCACCCTGAAATTGCGGGCGTCGAGGTTGAGCTTCTCAGGCATATGCGCGACTGGACGAGGGCCCAGGAAGTGCTCGATGACGCGCTCGCCGAAGCATCGCGGCCGAATTTCTGGTTGTGGTCCCACAAAGTGCAGATTGCAACGATGACGGGCCAGTACGACGCTGCCGCGCGTCTCCTGCAACAGGCGCCGGCATCGGACACGGTCGCTGAGGCCCGCGTGGCCCTGCTCGGCGGACAGCTTGCCGAGGCGCAGTTCCGCTACGAAGAGGCGATTTCGCTTTATCAGCAGTCGATCCGTTTGAATTCCGGAGATGCCTGGTCGCACTTCGAGCTCGCCCGCGCCGCCCTCATGAATCTCGACGTCGATGCCGCCCGTGCCGCGCTCGGCGCCTTCATCCAAGTGAGCCAATCGTCATTGTTGCTGCGGGGGCAGTCGCTCAGCCCATCGCAGAACCATGTCGGCCAGCTGCTCGATGAATTTCTGCTCGATAGTGAGGCTCTGGCGACGCTGCGCCACATCCGCCTTCGTCCGCTCGATTCACAATTCGAGCCGTTGAGGGAATTGATCAAGCAATACCCGGACTATACGCCCGCAGCGATCATCGCCGCGATCGCGCTGCGCCAGACCGGCCAGTTTCAGCAGGAAGCAACTGTCGAGAGCTCCCTGAAGCGTGCCATTCCCTCTACGATCGCGCAGTTCTGGGATGTTACGCCCCCAGAGGACGTCCGCAACCTAATGAAGTCATGGCAAGAGCTTCATCCGACGTATCAGTGGAAATGTTTTGACGATCAGAAGGCGTTTGCGTTCCTGAACGAACATTACGGACGCGAGATCGTGGACGCCTATTTCCGCGCGCCATTCCCTGCACAAAAGGCGGACATCTTCCGTCTGGCATTCCTGGTTGCTCGTGGCGGAATCTATGCCGACGCGGACGATCGTTGCCTGGTGCCGGTCGACAGCTTCATTCGGCCCGATGCGACGCTGGTTGTTCATCAGGAAAATTACGGCTCCATCGGCAACAATTTCATCGCGGCAACGCCGGAGCATCCGGTGCTGGCTCGGGCGCTGGAGCTTGCTGCGGCGGCGATGCGCCGCGGTGATCGCGACCTCATTTGGCTATCGACCGGTCCCGGACTGTTGACTCGTGCGTTTGCTCAAGAGTGGGCGGCGCAGCGACCGGTAGGCCTACTCCGAAGAACGCAGGTGATGAACCTCGGAGAGCTGCAGCGCTCCGTCGGAATCCACTGCCCGGTCCGCTACAAGTCGACCGAACTGCACTGGAGCCGATCGGCCTTCGCAAAGAAAGCCCTCCGCCGACGAGGCTAAATCCGTCGTCAGCGGCTCGCCGGTGCTTGCTGCATGGCGGCGAACTCCTCGAGCTCCGCTGTCAAGGCATCCTGCCAGGCCGGCGTGGTCATTCCAAACTGATTTTTCAGCCGCGACAAATCGAGCCGAGAATTACCAGGCCGCTTGGCCTTGGTCGGAAAATCGGCGGCCGCGATCGGAACGATAGACTCTACGGCGAGCTCCACACCGCGCGACTTCAGGCCGGCGACGATGGCGCTCGCGAAGCCATGCCAACTGGTCTCGCCGGCGCAGACAAGGTTAACCACGCCGCTGTTGCGCACAAGCAGCGCGTTCAAGTCCGAAAGGTTTGGCGGCACGATGCCGGCGATCGCGTCGGCAATCGCGCTCGCCGACGTCGGGGCGCCGATCTGGTCGGCGACGATGCGCAGCTCTTTGCGCTCGCCGGCCAGCCGCGCGATCGTACGCAGGAAATTGGCTCCCTTGGCGGCATAGACCCAGGACGTGCGCGCGATCAGATGCGGCCCGCCGGCCGACTGGATCGCCGCGTCGCCGGCCAGCTTGCTGGCGCCATAGACTGAGAGCGGGTTCGTGGGACTGTCCTCGCGCCACGGCTTGTCGCCAGAGCCGTCGAAGACATAGTCGGTGGAGAAATGGACCAGCGGCACGCCATGCTGTGCCGCCCATTTCGCGATCATCTCCGGCGCCTTGGCGTTGACGAGGAAGGCGAGTTCGCGTTCGTCTTCGGCGCGATCCACCGCGGTATAGGCGGCAGGGTTGATGATGAGATCTGGTCGGAAATTGTCGAGCCTCTCAGCGAGCGTCTCAGGCTTAGATAGGTCAAACTCCGCGCGGGGCGGCGCGATGATCGTGCCATGCTTCGCCAGCAGCGGCTGCAATGCGCCGCCCACCTGGCCATTGGTACCCGTCAACAAGATCCGCATCAGATTTGTCCATAGACTGGAAGGTTTTTCACGTCGGCTAACAGCGGCGCCACGGCGTCCTTGGCGGACAAAGACGGCTTTTCGACGCCCCAGTTGATGCCGATCGCGGGATCGTCCCAGCGGATCGAGACCTCATCCTTGGGACTGTAAAGATCGTCGCATTTGTAGAAAAAGTCGGCGGTTTCGGAGAGAACGACAAAGCCGTGCGCGAAGCCACGGGGGACCCAGAGTTGTCGCCTGTTCTCTTCGCTCAATTCGACGGCAACATGGCGTCCAAAATTCGGGCTGCCGACCCGCACGTCGACGGCGACATCCAGCACCTTGCCGCGCAGCGCGGTGACCAGTTTTCCCTGCGTAACCGGATTCTGCAGATGCAGCCCGCGCAGCACGCCAAAGCTCGAGCGTGACATGTTGTCCTGCACGAACGGCCGCGCGATCCCGTGCTCGGCGTAACGGAAGGACTGATAAGTTTCGAGGAAAAAGCCGCGCTGATCGCCGAACAGCTTGGGTTCGATGATGAGGACTTCGGGAAGCTCGGTCTGGATGACATTCATTTTACAACACTTCGAAATTGCTGGCTCACGATGCTATCACTGCATTGATAACAACCTTGTGCACTTCACATTATATGTTATGTTTTGTGATAGCAAAACGTGAGGGGCTATGAAGGGCATTATCCTCGCCGGCGGGACGGGCTCACGCCTTTACCCAGTGACGACGGTCGTATCAAAGCAGCTTCTGCCCGTTTTCGACAAGCCGATGATCTATTATCCGCTGTCGACGCTGATGTTGGGCGGAATTCGGGACATTTTGATCATTTCGACGCCGCAAGACAAGCCGCTGTTTCAGCGGCTGCTCGGGGACGGGAGCGAGATCGGCTTGCGCTTTTCCTATGCCACGCAGGAGACGCCGCGCGGGCTTGCCGACGCCTTCATCGTGGGCCGCGACTTCATCGGCTCGGACTCGGTCGCGCTTGTGTTAGGCGATAACATTTTCTACGGGCATGGGTTGCCGGAGATGCTCTCCGCCGCTTCCTCCCGCAAGGAGGGCGGGACCGTGTTCGGCTACGTCGTCAATACGCCTGAGCAATATGGGGTCGTCGAACTCGATCACACCGGCCGCGCGCTCTCGATCGAAGAGAAGCCGAAACTGCCAAAGTCCAACGTAGCCGTCACCGGGCTATACTTTTATGACAACGACGTCGTCGAGATCGCGGCTCGGATCAAGCCGTCGGCCCGCGGCGAGATCGAGATCACCGACGTCAATAACGCCTATCTCGAGCGCGGCGATCTCTATGTCGAGGTGCTCGGCCGCGGCTTTGCCTGGCTCGATACCGGCACGCATTCCTCGCTGGTCGAGGCCAGCCATTTCGTCCAGATCCTTGAGCAGCGCCAGGGCTTGCGCATCGCCTGCCCCGAAGAGATCGCGCTGCGGCAGGGCTACATCTCGCTTCAAGCGTTCGAGAAGGTGGCCGAGAAGACCGCGAAAAGCAGCTACGGCGAGTATCTGAAGTCCGTTGCCCGCTCGTATCAGGGCTGATTCCACTGCATGGAGGCGATAGATCATGCGCTTTAAGGGCTCGACTATTTTTGTCACCGGCGGCGCCGGCTTCATTGGTTCAGCCGTGGTGCGTCATCTCCTGCGCGACAGTCACGCCCGCGTGGTCAACATCGACAAGCTCACCTATGCCGCCAATCTCGACTCGCTGCCGGCAGCGAAAGAGAACCTGAACTACGCCTTCGAGAAGCAATGCATTTGCGATGGCGCCGGGCTGCGCCGCCTGTTCGAGAAATACCAGCCCGACGCGGTCCTGAACCTCGCCGCCGAGAGCCATGTCGACCGCTCGATCGATGGTCCCGGCGAATTCATCCAGACCAACATCGTCGGCACCTTCACCATCCTGCAGGAAACACTACGCCACTGGCGCACGCTCTCGCCCGAAAAGCGCGAGCAATTCCGCTTCCTGCATATCTCGACCGACGAGGTGTTCGGCTCGCTCGGCGATGACGGCTTCTTCACGGAAACCACGGCATACGCGCCGAACTCGCCCTACTCCGCGAGCAAAGCCTCCTCCGACCACCTGGTGCGCGCCTGGCGCGAGACCTACGAACTGCCGACGCTGATCACCAACTGCTCGAACAATTATGGCCCCTATCACTTCCCGGAAAAGCTGATCCCGCACATGATCATCAAGGGTTTGGCCGGCGAGCCCCTGCCCGTCTACGGCGACGGAAAGAACATCCGCGACTGGCTCTATGTCGAGGACCATGCGAAGGCACTCACGCTGGTGCTCGAGCGCGGCGCGGTCGGCGAGACCTACAATGTCGGCGGCCGCAACGAGCGCACTAACCTGCATGTGGTCGAAACCATCTGCGATCTCCTCGACGAGATCGCACCGCGCACACAAGGTGCCCGCCGCGACCTGATCACCTTCGTCGCCGACCGTCCCGGCCACGACCACCGCTATGCCATAGATGCCTCAAAGCTGGAACGCGATCTCGGCTGGCGCGCGGAAGAGAATTTCGAGACCGGCATCGCCAAAACCGTGCACTGGTACATCGACCAGCAACCTTGGTGGCGCGGGATTTTGGAGCGGGGATATCAAGCCAAGCGGGTCGGGTTGAGCCTGTCGGCAACAGCACACTGAATCGCAGAACTCCATTCCAGCGGCCCTATTGATCGGGCTCGCGTGGAGCAACGGGACGTACAATGCAACTCGCGATGGATAGTCACGAACAGAGCCTGTTCAAAAGCTTTCTGAATCTGTCCGACCGGTATCTGGAGTTTGGATCAGGTGGCAGCACGTGGCTGGCTTCCCAGATGAGAAAAGAGTGGATCATTTCGATTGACTCATCTCAGGAGTGGCTTGCCAACGTCGCCAATGCAACGAAGGATTGCCCTACAACACCTGAGTTGGTTTACATCGACATCGGCAAGCTTCGAGAGTGGGGGTTTCCGGCAGACCGGGAACGAGAGAGCTCATGGCCCCAGTATCACGAGAGCATCTGGCAAAGGCCCGAAAGTCGCAACGCTGACCTGTACTTCGTCGATGGCCGGTTCCGGGTCGCTTGCTTTACGCAATGCCTACTTCACTCGCCGCCGGGGACGTTCATCGCGATACACGATTTTGCCAGTCGACCCCAATACCATGTAGTCAGGCAGATCGCCCGGGAAGTAGCCCGAGCGAACAACATGTCGGTCTTTCAAAGGCCGCTTCAACTCGACAGCGAACAAGCCCAGCAGCTACTCCAGAGGCATCGCCTCGACCCGCAGTGACTGGCTCAGCCTACAGCATGTTCGGCTCTGATTGAATCAGAGCCGAAGCTCTGGACTGTTGTTCTGACGCTTCACGCGAACCGGTATCAACTTCGCTCGAAAGCGCTCTAAGCCTTAGCAGGGTCACCCGGTCCAAATCGTCGACCCGAGCCCATTTGATGGGGTGGCTCTCTTCGATCAAAAGGCCGGCGTTGCGCGCATACTCCGAAAAGAGATCAAACGTCATATGGTTACGCGCGTGGGGATTTGCCCCATAGCTGGTGGTGTTCGGTGCGTCGTAGTTGGAGTGATGATAGAGAGCCATCCCCCCTGGCGCAAGAACACGTGCAGTTTCCTTGAGATAGTTCTCGACGAGATCAGGGCTGAAGTGCACCATTGCGTCATAGCAATAGATCGAAGTCATAGAATTATTCGGAATGCCGCTAAACTCGTAGCCATTGTTCTTGAGGTAAGAGACATTCCGATGATGCGCCAATCGGCTCTTGCAAAAATCGATATTCTCTTCATGTATGTCGACAACGAGCAGGGAACCGCATTGAGACGCGATTTGCTCCGCATGCCGACCGCGACCGCAAGCCAGTTCAATCACCGTAGTAAGATCGAGACGAGAAAACAGCTTCGAAAAAATCGTCTCAGGATTCCAAAAAATCGTCTTCGTCCACCGCTCTGCATCGTCGTAGTAGGCACTCTCCTTCCAGGCGTGACCTATTTTCTCAGCGGAAACGTCCAGGCTCGATCTATCGGACATTGTTTTTCTCTACTGGTTTACTGAATGACACGGTGCCGAGCAGCTCATGGACGCCGGACGTCGAATTCAGCCAGTCCGTGGCGCTGCTGCGACCTTAAGTTCCTCCCGTCCGGTCAGACGTATAACATATATAACATACAGAAGTTCCGAAACCAACCAACGATCAGGAGGATGAGTTCTGTGCCAGGCCAAGCGCGATGATGTCCGCCGGTGAGTTAACAAACGAGAGAAGCATCTCCTTTTCACTGCTGCCGGGAAATTCCAGCCGGCCGTCCGGACCGAACTTGACAAACCCGCGCACGTAGCTCTTGCCGGCCCCGTCCGCATTTCTCAATTCGAGTATTTCCCTCAAATAGAGAACGATGTTCGGATCAGTTGCTTGCGAAATCCGGTCGTGTATGCGCTCGACACTTTCATCGAGTTCGACGATCACGCGGCGCTGCCGGAGCTTGTTGATATTCGACATCAATCTCTGCTCGCGGTGAACGCGGTTGCGATGTTGCACCACGAGCGAGCCGCACCGCGCTGGCGAGAGACCGCATTCGCGCGCCTGAATGTTATGGTTGATGAATGCGTTTCTCAGCGACGATACCTTGAGTAGCGGCTTCCCCCACTTCACGCCATCAAGCAAGATCTTGTTGTCCTCGCCGATCCAATATCTGGTTGCATCCCAGGCGACGTTCGGGAGCCAGGTGCCACAGAGGAAATCTCCTTCCGCCTCTCCGAGCTGCCTGGAGAGACGATCGGCTATATTGGTATCGTAGTGGCCACTGCCATCTATCCAGTACAGGAACTCATCGGTATCGAGAAAGATGAAGAAGCGACAGGACTCCGCCAGTGACCGATACAACTCCGGATTCTTGTCAACAAAATGCAGATTGTTGTGGTGACCCGAGAAGTTGTAGATGAGCAGCTCGGGATGACTTCTTTCATAGATTTCAAGCACGTGCTCATCGCTGGAATCGTTATCGAAAATGATCAGCGAATCCATGCCGCATATGGGTGCATGGTGCTCGATCCATTCCTTCAAGAGCCAGCGGTCATTTTTTGTCTTTAAAAGAATCTTGAAATCCGACTTGCGCTCCGCGATCGAAGCCGCGTTGGATTGTATCTGTTCGTGCCATTTTCTGAGAGGCGAGCTCACCTATAACTCCCAAGAGGACCGTCAACCAGCTCGTGACGTAATGAACAAAGATGCAATTTCAGACTAGCACTGATCGTCACAGTGCACATTAGCCGCCGATACACGTCCGCTCGATCCAAAGCCCGGACCAGTAAAGCGCCTCAAGACCGGTCGGCGCCCGAACGCGGTCTTCCGACGAACGCATCCCTGGCGGACAAGGCCATCGGGGTACCTCACTCACCTCGACGTTGCGAGAGCATTGTTGCAGGACTTCCTTTCGATCTCGCTCCCCGGTTCTCACAGGACATCGATCGCTCTTGGCTACGTCGGGCCAAGTGATTGTTACGCGATCGATCGTCCGATTCCGGCCTGTCGCCTTGCGGAACTCGTCGAGCTTCGCCGTTCCGCCATTCCAGGTTGGAGCAAGCCACCCGCCCTCCGTAAATTCATTCCAGGCATAGACGAGAACACTCCGGAAAGGCAGAGGGCCGGGTTGACTTGCGACAGCATGGAAAGCCGACTGAAGCAGTTGTTTCAGATTGTTGTCTCGGGGTGGATCGCACCAGGATTTGACCTGCGGCTCCTTGCCATCACGAACTCTAACCGAGTCTCGCGGCCGCGGGTCCCATCCAAGCGTGACATTGGGCACGAACGGAAATCCCGCACTGGTCGCACGCCCCCAATAGTTCGAGTTGTTGGCAACGCAATCCGAAAACACATGTTCCCCCGGCCGAGGTGGCGCGAAAGTGGAATAGGCGCTGGCCATATCCATGCCGGTATTGCGCGCCTGCTCGGCTGCAACCGCGGGATCCGGGTATTCGAGAATGAAGAGCAGATTTACTCCCGATTTCTCGTATACACGCTTTTTTATCTGCTGAACGACCCGCCTCGCGGCTTCATCGCTCCCATAGACCGCTCCCCATCCCTTCGGATTCTGCGTAAAGACGAACAAGGGAGCGCTACCATTCGCAGTACGAACGTAGCCTTTGTCGGTGACGAACGCTGCGATGCTCTCGGATATGTCGGCAACGTCCTGTTCCGGAAAGCTCTGATTGAGCGAGACGGCGAAACGTATGCCCTTCCGATCCTTTAGGCGAAGGTAAGTTGCAAGTGCGCGGTTGAGCGACAACGACTCGGTTACGTTCCGCCCCCACGATCCCGTCTCCGGATAAAAGCCAAAGACAAAATAGTCGATCCCTGCCGAGTAGGCATAAGCCACCTCAGCCGTCAGAACATTGTCCATGTCTCCCGAGATGGTCAGGTGCCCCTGCTCGTCATAGCGCGCAAAAAAGGGAACGCGATCCTTCCACTCCGGTTGCGCGAGGACCTTCACCTCAGGGCTTTTCGAGGTCCAGTTATCCCAGCGAAGAGCGCCGATCAGGACGTCGTCTCCAGCCAAGGCCGGCCAACTCGTCAACACCACCGAAAGAACGCACGCAGCCAGCGTCCGGAAGGACGCCGAATTGTATCGGGCATTGAGTCGGAGTGATTTCATGCAAATTGACAACCCGGCGACATTACAGATGTGTGACAAGCCAGGGCTGCCACACTTCGGAAAAGCGTTTGCGGTCCTCTTGTCAGGATCGCAGCGCTTTCTTCCACTGTGCTGCATTCTCCTCCTGATCGAGGTTCGGACTGCGTCCTTCCGCACCGCCAATCAAATGAAAATGCTGCTTGGCTGACTTGATCTTTCCTTCCCGAACGGCAGCGGCGACGTCTGGATATTTCTGCGTATACCAGTCTTCGTCAACTTCAGGACCGCCGCCGTGCCGTCCCTCAAAATAGCCAAATCCAATAAAATGCACGTGAGCGCTTTCAATCTCACCGCTGCCGAGCGCCTTCGCGACATCCGGATTCTCTCTCAAATAGCCATCCTCATCGAAGTCGGCCGACGCCAACGCAATTTGAAGCAGCAGCTTGAAAAGGCCGGCAGGTATCTCAACTCGTCCTCCATTTTCGAAGGTCGCGTAATCTATCTTCAGCGCGTTGAGCAACGAAACGGCAGACGGAACGAACATTGATAACCCCAACCTGTACTCGTTATTCCCGGAGCCTTATGCCTTGGCACTTACCTTGGCCGGCGGCTTTTCTATGGCCCGCTTCGGCTTCTCCGCTTCCAGCGGCGCGCCGAGCAGTTGCGCAGCCACCTCTTCCAGATAGGCGGCCTGCGATTTGGTTTCGCGATCCGTGAATCCAAACCGCTCGCGGGCGATACGGTGCATGCTATCGATCTCCTCGATATGCTTCTGTGCTTTGAGCGAGTGCGTGACGCTCGCGGCGTGACGACGGTGGATGTTGAGAGGATCGGCGATGTACGCGACCTTGGCGCCTCGCGTGCCGAGCGCCTCCAGATAGATGCGCCAGTCGCCGGCCATGCGAAGGTCGCGAAGGTCGGCGCGACAGGCTTCGAGCGCGCGCAACAACGCCTCGCGGCGCCACAGTACCGAACTGACGTTCAGGATGGTGTTTTTGACACCGAGGCACCGGGTCACGAAGTCGCGGCCGTCAAACATCTCGGTCCGCGACAATGCGCCGGGCTCAATGGTGGCGTAGTACGGTTTGTAGCTCGCATAGAGATGGGAGCCGTCGGCATCGATGGATTTCGAGTCGCTGAAGCCGAACGCGATGTCGGGATCACCGTTCATCAATGCGAGCAGGCTCGATAGAAAGGTGGGCTCGGAGAGATCGTCGGCTTCGGCGATCCAGAGGAACTCGCCCCTCGCCATCTCCGCCGCCTTGGCCCATTGCGCGAACACGGAACCGGAATTCTGCTCGTTGATGACGAGTGTAAGATCGCGCTGGCGCTCGTCGGCGAGCTTCATGATGACGGGGATGCTGTCGTCGGAGGAGCAGTCGTCCAGCACGATGATCTCCTCGACCGGATGGTTCTGGTCGAAGATAGTGTAGAGCCGCTCCGGGAGGCAATGCGCGTAATTGTAGTTGGGAACCGCGACCGAGATGGTCGGCAGCGAAGGAACGGCAAGCCGGAGCAGATCGCGGACATAGTCTGCGAACGCGAATTTGGTCTGGATGATCTCGGTCATGCGGGCGCGCTCGGCCTCCGATGGCGTCCGGCGCAGGAAATTCTCCACGGCTTGCGCCATCGCCGGCACGTCGCAATACGGCACGACGCGGCCGACGTTCTCCTTGAGAAGGAAGCCGGGGATGCCGCCGGAGTCCTGAAAAGCAACCACGGGCACGCCAACGCTGAGCGCCTCCAGCGCCACCGTCGGGAATGGATCCTCGCGCGAGGTCAGGGCGTAGATATCAGAAGCGGAATAGAGCGCCTGCATATCGGAACGAAAGCCGGCGAGATGGAAACGGCCGGTGGCCTCGGCGCGCCTGATTTCAGGTCCCAACCATTCCTGCAGGCCAGGATCGATGCCGCCAGCCCAGCAGAAATGGACGTTCGGATGCTGTTGCCGAACCAAGTTCCAGACCTGCAGGAACAAATCGAACCCTTTGCGCAGGTCGGCATAGCCGACCCCAAGCACCATCTTGTCGGTGGGGGCGATGCCAAACTCCTTGCGAACCAAGACGGCTTCCGCTGGCGCCGGCTCGATCTGCTTGTAGCTGCCCTGCGCGCGGATCATGAATCGCCCGTCACCGGCGTCGAGCTTGAGCGCTTCCACCAGCCTGTCGCGGACGAATTCGGAGGCGAACACGACGTGCTGTGCGCTGCCGATCGCCATCTGTGCAACGTCCTCGAGATTCTTCTCGCGAAGGATCCGCGGCAGTTCGTGCACCAGCGAAATGGTGCGAAAACCCATCTCGGCGAGGAACTTGGTGGCGCGTCCGCTCGCCGACGTGTTGGCGATCGCGGCCGTGAACCCCTTCTCCCGGAAGTGCCGCAAGGTCGCCGGGATCTCGGAGGCCTGCTTGAGAACGGTGAGCGGAGCCACGGAAGCGTATTCGGACTCCATCGCACCGCCCTGCAGCAATAGATACTCGACCTCAATGTTGAAGGCGCTCCGTAGCGTTCTGCCGATATTGAGCAACAGATGTTGCGCGCCGCTCGGGAACGCATCGTGCCCAATCAGCAGAATCTTTGGCAGCGAAAGGTCGCGCGTCAGGCCGGTGGCCGCACGCGCGGTGGCGTTCAGGTAAGCCGATCCGAAATGCAGGTCCGGCTCGAGATAGGCACCTTCGCACCACTCGTTCCAGGCATTGACGCAGACGAAGGCATCTCCGAAAAACGTGTGCTTCTGCGCCTGCTCGACCAGCGTCGCCAGCCACGCTTCGTATTTCTGCGGCGTCGAGCCCTGGATCACCAGACCCGTGCCTTGCCGGCGCGCGTCATTGTCCCAGCTCGGCACCACGGTCTTGATCAACGGAAAATTCGGACGCGGCTCTTCGATCGAGTATTTGGCGACGTCGTCATAACCGTAAATCTGGCCCGAATAGGTGTCGTCTAGGATCTTGGCTTCGGAATTAACCAGCGGGACATATTTGGTGAGCTTATGCGGCGGAAACTCGATCGCACCATCCATGCCGTTCGGAGCAGGATCGTAATCATCAAAGCTCTGGCTCATGATGATGATGGGATCTTCATTGAACTTCTTCGCGAAGATCGAGCGCCAGCGCGCAATCACCTTGGCGGTATCCGGAATGAGGCGCGGACGATAGATCATCAGGAGCGGCCGGCCCTGGATGCGGATGTAACGCTTGTCCTTGAAGTGCCGGTTGAAGTCCGACAACAAACGCTCGTCGTCGTCGGCGAGATAGTCCTGCGAGATCAGGACCTCGCCTTCCATGCCGTCCCAGCGCCGCGTCCAGTTCTCGTTCGCCCACATCAGGCAGAACGGCATGTTGATGTCGCGCGCCTTCAGGAACTGCTCGAGCGGCCTCTCCAGCAGACGCTTGCCGTTGAACCAGTAGTAGTAATACACAAAGCCATAGACACCCGCCGCCTGGGCGAACCTCACCTGCTTGCGCATGGTTTCGATGTCGCCCAGCGAGTAAAAGCCGAGATCGCGCGGGATCCGTGGCTGATAGTGATCCTTGAACCGCGGCACGCCGCGCGCGATGTTGGTCCATTCAGTGAAGCCGGTGCCCCACCATTTGTCGTTCTCAGGGAAGGCGTGAAACTGGGTCAGGTAATAGGCCAGGACCTTTGCGCGCGGCTTGGCGCTTGCGGGCAAGGGACGCAGTTCCTCGAACTGCGCGCTCGGCTTGGTGAAGCGCTTGATCTCGGCCGGGATGGTGGCTTCATTTTCCGGCGGCGACGGAAAGATGCCGTCCTCGTGCCGATGCTCCAGATAGTGCAGCAGCGGATTCTGGTCGGTCTTACCCTTGAAGTAGCGCTGGATGTAGAACTTGGTATCGAACTCCGCCGACGGGTTGCGTCCTTCCTTGTAACCGTGGAAGATGAAGTGTTCGAACGGATCGACTCCGGCGGTCGCAACGTCCTGATAGGTCTGTAGATAGTATTGCGCGTCGAATTCCGGAATCGGGCTGAACGGACCGATCCGGTTCTTCAGATAGTGCGCGAGCGGACTCTCCTTCTCCGGTATGCCGTACTTCTCGCGATACCAGGCAGGCTGGAAATACGGGCTCGGCCGCCTCCCTTCGGGCTCGCCGATCGATGCATAGTGCAGGAGCGGCTGCACATCCACGTCCTTCACATCGGGATAGGTCGTGACGTACCAGATCGGATCGAAGATCGGATTGGGCTTGCGGCCTTCCTTGTAGCCATAGAGGAAGAAGTGCTCGAACGGATCGGCACCGACGGCGATCACGTCCGGGTAGCTCGTTGCATAGAAATTTTCATCGAACAGCCCAAGCCCCTTGAGCGTTCGCGCAGCACCCGTGAGATCGACGGCTGGTGCAGCCGGCTCGGGCGAAGGCGGAAGCTCTGGTTGCTTGCTCACGGCCTCCTTGGCAACCGCGCCGTTTGTCTTTGCGGCGCTTGTCTCCCCCTTGGGTTGAGACCTTGCGATCGCACCGCGCCTCATCCGAGGTTCCTTTTGGCCGGCGTCACGCGCGAGTTTCGAAAGAAAATCAGCCATCGTCACACATTCACTTCAGCGTTGAGCACTTAACTTCGCAAGCGCGAGATTAGCGCACTCTTTCTGTCTTCGATATGAAAGCAAGCTTCAGTTGTGCCCGAATTGTTGTTGTTGCTTGCCTCCTTTTGCATCTTTCCGCTCCAGAACGGACAACGTCCTTCTTCATCGCTCAGTGTCCACCAATGTCAGGCCGATCGCCCTCAGGCGGCGCACTGCGCCTTCATTGTTCTGTCGCGCCGCCTGTTGATACCAATGCACCGCCATGTCCCTATCCTGTGCGACGCCGGCGCCCGACATCAGCGCGTCTCCCACCGCTAGCTGCGCTTCCGCCATTCCCTGCTCCGCGGCTTTCTGAAACCATTCGGCCGCCTTCTTCGGATCTGCTTCGCGGCCCTGCCCTCTTCCCAGCATCACAGCGAGGTTGTACTGCGCAACCGTGTGTCCCTGCTGCGCGGCGGATTCGTACCAGGTCACACCCTGAGCGACATCCTGGGCAACGCCATTGCCGGTGCAATACATGACGGCAAGCTGGAACTGCGCGGCCGCATTGCCTGCGCGCGCGGCCGCGGTCATCCAGGTCGCTGATGCTCGCGCATCATTCACGCCGCTGTTCGGATCGGCAAATAGGAGCGCAAGGGTGTATTGGGCTTCGACATGGCCGGCTTTGGCCGCGCGCGTAAACCATGGGACAGCGCCTCGCACATCCGCAACCCCACCGAACTTGCCCATTTGCATCGCGCCGAGCTGGAAGGCCGCGGGCGCGTAGCCGGCTTCGGCAGCTTCGGTCAACAACGACTGCACCTGCGCAAGCCGGTCCGCCGAGCCATCATGATGAAGGAGGAAGAGCGCATAGGCGGTCTTGGCGTCAGGGTCCCCGCCAACAGCGGCCTTGCTCAGCCATTCTCCCGCGAGCTTTTGATCGCGCGGAACGCCGTTGCCTGCGGAGTAGAGCCTGCCGAGCTGCACCTGCGCGGCGCTGATGCCGCCCTCCGAAGCGCGCTCAAACCACTTGATCGCGGTTTCCACATTACGTTCGACGCCGGAGCCGTTGAGATAGAAGATCGCGACGTTGAACGCGGCGGTGGCGTGGCCGTTCTCGGCCGCACGCTCGAACCACTTTGCGGCTTGACGAATGTTCGGGGAGACGCCGGTTCCGGTCGCATAGAAGCGCCCGATGAAGAACTGCGCCTGCACGTCGCCTCGCTCGGCGGCCTTCTCGTACCAAGTTGCCGCTTCCCGCAGATCCGGCTCGGCCCCTGCGCCGTGTGAATAGAACTCCGCCAACGCCTGGATCGCCGGAAGGTAGTCCTTGCGCGCCGCCTTGCGCAACGCGGTTTCGGCCAAGTCGGAATCTTTGGCGACGCCCTTTTCGTTCAAGCGCAACAAACCGATGTTGTAGAGCGCGATCGCATCGTCATGTCTTGCCGCACTCTGGAACAGCCGCGCCGCTTCGGTAGGAGACTCGGGCATCCCCGCTCCCTTCAGGTTCATGAAGGCAAGCGCAACCTGCGCCCTCACATGATCCTGATCGGCAGCCTTGCCATACCAGATCGCGGCCTGCTCGAAATCGACGGGGACGCCTCGGCCCTGATAGTAGACATCTCCAAGCGCGAATTCGGCCGGCGCACACTTCTGCTCGGCACCGGCCTGATACCATCCGAGCGCCGTCTGGAAGTCTTTCGTGCAACCCAGCCCTTCGCTGTACATGTTGCCGAGGACCGTCTGCGCCTCGGCTTTCCCGCCCTCCGCCGCAGCCGATATCCAGCGAAAAGCGGCGTCCACATCCTTCGCAACACTCGTTCCGTGCGGGAATATCAAGTCTTGCACATTTGATGCTTCGTCACCCAGCCGAGCGGCGGAGGACTGGTACCATGTTTCATGCCGATAAGGACCGAGTACCGGATTGGCCCCGTACAGAAAGATCAGGCCGAGCTGAAATTGCGCGTCGATGTTGCCTAGTTGGGCCGCACGCTCGTACCAGATCGCGGCGTCCGGGACGCTTCTCACGACCCCCTCGCCCCTCACATAAAGCATTCCTATCCGATAGCTCGCTTCAGCCTCACCCGACTGCGCCGCGAGCTTCCAGAGCTTGAGCGCTTCCAAATACTGACCGCTCTCGTATGCAGCCTTTCCACGCTCAAGCGGCCCTTCCTGGGAGAACGTGGAAGCCGGTCGAATCCACTGAAAAAGCGATCGCGCCGACAGTGTCATGGCTCGCGCATGGCCTCTCGAATGCCCTTGAGCATCCCGCCGAGCAGATACATTCCGACCGATCGGGTGCCGACATTGATGTCTCCCGCAAGGGTCATGCCGGGGATCAGACGGAAATTGTGAGGCACGTCCTTGAAATTGGACGAGTCCACCGAGCACCGCGCCTTGTAGTAGGCGTATTCGAGCGGCTTTCCATCCTCATCGGTCGTAAACGCGCCTTCGCTGATCCAGCGCACTTTGCCTTCAGCCGTGCCGTGCTCCGCGGCATTGAAGGCGTCGATCTTCATGGTGCAGGGATCGCCAGCCCGGATGAACCCGATATCCCGCGAAGATATCCTGATTTCCCCCTCAAGTTTGGTGTCGATCGGCATGAGTGTGATGAAGGGATCGCCTGGCTTTAGGACCGAGCCGACCGAAAGCCTTGCCATGGTCAGCACCACAGAGGGTTCAGCGGCGGTCCAGCGCACGAGATCCTGGTGCTTCTCTGCCTTGTCATAGGCCGATCTCGCGTCGTCGAGCTTGTTGCGCGTCGTAACCAGATCCTGACTCAATTGCGCAAACCACTGCTGCTTGAAGGCGTCACGATCGGCGACCAGCGATCCCAGCGTATTTTGAGCCTCGATCAGGCTGTTGTGCGTATTCTCCAACGTCCGCAGCAATTCCAGCCGGGTGTCCTGGGAAATGAACATGTTGAGCTGCGAGCCGGTGCCGTGCTCGGCAAGCGTCGTGCGCATCGTTTCGATCTTCTGTAGCACCTCGTCGCGCTGCCGATACCTGGCATCGTCGCCGCGAAGCTTTTCGATCGTCGCCTGCGTCTGCTTGATCTTCGATTCGAAACTGTTGAGCTGAGCGGTATATTGCGCCATCCGCTGATCATAGAGCGCCTTCTGCAGCGCCGCGTATTTCTGGTAGTCAGGGTCTGACTTGCCGGGGAACACGAGCGGCTGCTGCTTCAGCTCGGCCTCGTCGCGCGCCACTTGCGTCTCAAGGCTCGCGATCTGCAATTTCGCCTGAGTTAGATCCGCTGACGTGAAGGTGGCATCGAGCGTCGCGAGCAACTGCCCCGGCTGCACCTGCTCGCCTTCGCGCACGTCGATCGTCTTGATGATCGAGGGATCCAGCGCCTGCAGCACGCTGACCTGACCGGCCGGGACGATCTTGCCACTAATGCTGGTGATGACGCGATCGATCCGCGTCAGGCACAGGATCGCGACGATCGCGACCAGAAACGCGGAAAGTACAAACAGGGTGGCCCGCGCAACCAGCGGCTCGGCCTCCTCCCGAATCGCGTCGGTCTCCGATTGGAATTGGCGAACGGTGGCAAGCGACGCTTGATTAGGAGACAAGGGTCGGGCTCCGGAAGTTCGGTCTATCATTCCGGTTCGCGGGCACCAGATGCGTGTTCTGCTGGTACCAAAGCGAACTGTAGATGTCGTTGCGCTCCAAAAGCTCCTCGTGCCGCCCGATGTCGTCGACCACGCCGCGATTGAGCACGAGAATCGCGTCCGCCGCCGTTAGCGAGGACAGCCGGTGCGAAATGATGATCAGCGTTCGGCCATGCGCGATCCGCGAGATGTTGGCGTTCACGATCGCCTCGCTGTCGGCGTCGAGCGCGCTGGTCGCTTCGTCGAGAATCAGGATCGGCGGATTGACGATCAGCGCACGCGCGATCGCGAGCCGCTGCCGCTGCCCTCCCGAGAGATTGGGCGAACCTTCGTAGATCTGGGTTTCGTAGCCCCGGGGCAGCTTGTCGATGAACTCCTCCGCGCCCGCTAGCCTGGCCGCCTTGACGATGTCGTCGAAGGTCGCATCCGGCTTGGCCGCGGAGATGTTTTCCCGGATCGTGCCGCTGAACAGGAAATTCTCCTGCAGCACGACGCCGATGTTCCGGCGCAGATGGTCGACGTCGTATTCGCGAACGTCGATGCCATCGATCTTGATCAATCCGTCGTAGTCCGAATGAAGTCGCTGCAATAGGCGCGTGAGCGTGGTCTTGCCGGAGCCGCTCTTACCCATCACGCCAAGCGTGGTCCCCTGGGGCACTTCAAAGGAGATGCGGTTCAGCGTCGGCGAGACAGCACCCTTGTATTTGAAGGTGACGCCGGAAAACTCCACTTTGCCCACGAGCGGCGAGCGGACTCCATGTCCGGAACGCCCCTCTTCGGCAGGCTGGTTGACCAGGTTGCCGACGGTGGCGACCGCGCTTCGCGCTTCGTCGTACTGATTGATAAGCTGTGCCATCTGCATCAGGGGGCCCGACACGCGCTGCGACAGCATCAGAAAGGCGAACAGCGCTCCGATGACGACGGGATCATTGCTGACAAGCGCGAGATAGACGCCGAGCGCATATGAACCGCTTACCGCCAGCCGCTCCAGCGGGCGCACGACGGCCTGGATCGCGTTTCCGGTCATCCCCTCCGCAAGCCGTGCCCTGGAGACGCGCGCGACCAGCACGTCCCACATATGGCGCTGCCTCGCATCGAGCGCGAGCGACTTCACCGTCCGGATGCCGTTGAGCGTCTGAACCAGAAAGGCGCCCTGCGCACCTTCCGCTGCAAGGACGGCGGCCGACGCCTTGCGGTAGGTCGGGAGCATCAGGATAAGCCACGCGACAATCAATCCCGACATCGCCAGGACCACCAAGGTCATGACCGGACTGAAGAAGAACATGACAGGTAGGAAGAAGATCAGTGTCGTCGAATCTAGAATCGTGCCGAACAATTGCCCCATCAGGAAGGTGCGAATGCGGAACACTTCGCGGATGTCGCGCGCCACTAGACCGACTGCGGTCTGCTCGAAATAGTCGATGGGAAGGTTGAGAACCTTTTCGAAGACGTAGGTGGATAGTTTGACGTCAAGCCTGGTCGTCAGGCGATGAACCAGAAACTGCCTCAAGAACGAGAATGCCGCCTCGAAGGCGATGATCACCAGCATCGCGAGGCACAACACATAGAAGGTGTTGTATGCCTTGTAGAAAATCACCTTGTCCGACAGCAGGCGCCAGAACATGATCGGCGCCAGACCAAGGAATCCGAGGATCAGCGCTGAGATTGCGACGTCCCGAACCATGCGACGTTCGCGGAACAGCAACGCGGCCACGAGGCCGAAACTGAACGGCTGCGATTCGTCGGAGATTTCATAGTTGCGCTTGACCAGAACGACATCTCCGGACCAGATGTCCTCGAAGCGCGGCCGGTCGATCACGAGCAGCGCATCTTCCGCCGCATTCGGATCCCTCAACACAATACGCGTGTTGTTGGCGTCTCCATCGACACGCAACAGCACCATATGGCTTCCGTTGCGCAGGCGAACGATAGCGGGGAGCGCCTTTTTCAGATGGGAAAGCCCGTCCCAATCAAGCTTGACGAGCTTCGCCCGCATGCCCGCCTTTTCCGCGCAGCGGACGAGCTGATCAGGCGTCACTTCCTGATCGGTCAGCAGGTTGTCTTTGATAAGCTGCGTTGAGGTGAGATGCAGCCCGTGCTGTCGAGCGACGATGATCAGACACTCGAGCGCCGACGGAGGCACTGGATCCGCATCAGTATTCTCGGCGACCGCTTGGATGATCATGAAAGCTCAGTCCATGTATCTGTTACGAGCGTCTGTTACGATCTTCTACGGACATACCGCTGCGCGACCAACGATGCGCCGTTCTTAGCGCTAACATATATACAACAAAAACGACAGGAACACTAACATTTAGCGTGATAGCGAATGCTCGCGGCCGTCGACTGCAGGTTGCACTGTCAGCCGAACCGGCACCGTGATGAGCGTCTAGGCCGACGCTTCCTGAAAATTAAAGCCCGTTTCTAACAAAGTCCTCTGGATGCCCTCGCTATCGGCCTCGGGCATCAGCGCGAGCGCGCAAACCTCGAAGTTCTCCGTTGTTATCGACACGGTCGGAAAGCCCGCCATCAACAGCAGGTTGCCAAGGCGCTCGGCCGTAAATCCGGTGCGATGGGCCATATAGACATGCCCCTCCTCGATGGCGCGCGAATGGCCGTAGAGCATGTCGAGCGGCCTGATCGGACCCGCCGGCGAATTGTAGGCGATGGCGGCAATCCCGTGCTCGACGATGAATTGAGCGACTGATTCGATATCCGGGCTTGTGATCAAGGCGAACCCGTCGGGTTTCAAGACCCGATGGAACTGACGCAGCGTCGGAAAGACCTCGTGCGCATAGAGATGCTCGAGCACATGCGACGACCAGACAGCATCGAATGATTGCGGTTCGAAGGAACCGCCGAGATCAAAGATTGAGCCGAGAACGTCCGGTTTGACTTCCGGATCGATGTCGAAGCGCACTTCCTCCCAACCTTGCTCGCCAACCATTCGAGCAATTCGGCGGGCAGGTCCGGGGCCGGAGCCCGCATTGAGCAAGCGCTTCATACTGGCGGACAAGATTGGTTCCTGACGCAATCGGACGCGGGTGAGAACAATACGAAATCAAGCGTAAACGACATCACCTGATCGATGTGGCCTGACAAAGGCGTAAATCGCGCCTGAACTCATCTTCCGGTCACAAAAGCAAAAGCCCCGCAGAAGCGGGGCCTTCACTAGCATGACCTTCAGCAGCCGAGTTAGAGTTTCGGCAGAGTGACGACCTGGTCGTTGAAGTGAAGATCTTCAACTCCGCTGACCGCAACTGTCTGATTGTCACTGAAGTGGAGCGTATAAGTTGACGTGCTCGCATCAACGTCAATCTTGGTGACATCAAAGAAGGAACGATCCGCAAAGTCGACGGTATCGTTGCCGTTGCCACCAATGATCGTATCGTTCCCGGAGTGCGACTGGATGTAGAAGGTATCGTTGCCGTCTCCACCCTGCAGCGTCGAGTTCGCACCCGCGGCGCCACCATAGAGCCAGATCTGATCGTTACCGCTGCCACCCTCGAAAACATCGCCCTGCACGCCGACCAAGGTGTCATTGCCGCTGCCGCCCGAAAGCGTGCTGTGCCCGGACGTGAGGTCCTTGATCAGATCGTTGCCATCGCCGCCGACCAGCGACTGAGCACCGGTGCCGGCCAGCAGGTAGTCGTTGCCGCTACCGCCATCCAGCGTGTCGTTGCCGGTGCCGCCATAGATGCTGTCGTTGCCGGCACCGCCAAACAGCGAGCTATTGCCGTGTCCGCCGGTGATCAGGTCGTTGCCACCACCGCCGTAGACCGTATCATCGCCACTGTCGTGCAGGTGCACGGTGTCGGAGCCCTTGCCCATTGCAACGAACACGTCGTTGTCGGCACCGTTCACATTGAGCGTTTTTCCACCGGCGTCATCGAGGATGATCGCTTTCAGATTGGGAGTCGTGTCGACTGTCGTGGAGGTTTTAACGTCCAGCACCTGAATGGTGGGAGCTACCGGCCCACCGGCAAATGGTCCGGATTGAAACCATCCCCTCGTGCCATCCTCTCCGCCATCGTTGAACACACCGCTCTGCTCTAACGAGTCGATCAATGCCGATCTGACACTCGACTCGATGTTGTTGCCGCTGTGGTGGAGAAATTGACCCAGCTCAGTCTTCGTCAAGTAGGTAACGGCCATGGTACCCTCTGGCAAGATTCCAAGATTTTTCACCGATCAGCTGACACGCCGGTCAGCGCCAATGTGCTGCAAGTTGAAGGTGCTACAACTACAACGAGAGTGAAGAGGCCTAGTTCAACCCGACACAACCCATGTTAAATGTTAAGGTGCATCGCGTCGTTTGTTAAGCCATTGTTAGTCGCGCTGCACAATCGAAGTCAAGGATTAAATTCACGCGCGATTAACTCAGATTTGAGCTCAATGTCACGCCATTGTTAATCGCCGGGCCGGCGATCCGAGTCCGCCCCGAAGGGGCGCTTTTTCGGGTAATTTCGGCACAATCCGCGGTTACAACCATACGGAATCTGCGGATGAGGTATGCGTGGGGATCAGGCAGGCCACAATCCGAACATCCCGGGAGGTTCCATGAAGAAGCCAATTGTCGATATGCGTTAGGTAGTGGTAGTGTAACCGGCTGATTTTGCTTTGAAATGTGAAGATTTGTTAGTGTGGCGCCGCATGACCTCTCCCATACCAATGCGGAGGACCATTACTGTTACCCAGCGAAAAGGCGGGGTTGGCAAGACCACGATTGCGGTCTGTATCGCGGCCGAGCTGGCGCGCCGCGGTCATGACGTCGCGCTGGTCGACAGCGATCCGCAGCGCTCCGCCTCGCAGTGGGCCGAGCCGGGCAACCTGGAATTCCCGGTTTACGAAATGGCTCTGGAAGGCACCACCGTATCCGCCTGGGCCCAGGAGGTGCGAAATATCCAGGCCGGTCTCGTGGTAATCGACACCGCCCCGAACGCGCGCGAAATGGGTGCGTCGATCGCCCTGGCAAACCTGATACTAGTCCCCTGCACCCCCTCCGGACTTGATCTCGACGCGACTGTACAGACGCTTGCCATCATCGATGCGGCACGCGCGCGCCGGCGCGATGCGATCAAGGTCATTCTGGTTCCTAACCGGCTCGATCGCCGCACCCTCGAGGGCCGACAACTGGTCGAGGAGTTGAACGAGTTCGGTGAGATCGTCGCGCCTCCCATCGCCAGTCGCTCGGCATTCGTCCGCTCCTTTACAAGCGGTCAATCGGTCGCGAGCTTCATGCCCGGAGACGCGGCGGATCAGGAGATCCAACAGCTCGCAGACGCTGTAGAAAGGGCGGTTGGAGAGGATTAGAGCATGATCCGGAAAAGTGGATACCGGTCTTCCCTCGCGACAAACGCGAAGCGTTTGCGCGGAGATCATGCTCAAACAAGATAGAGCGGGATGATGATTCGAAGAAAATCATCATGCTTTAGCGCGATTTCCACCACTCCCACCGAAGCCGACGATAGCGCGCGATGTCTACGAAAAGCGTCCGCGACATATATGCCGGCCGCTCGCAGCGAGTTTGTTCACAGTCAATCAAGCGTTCGGATCGTTGAAACATCCAACGCCTGTCCCCGCAACAATGCTCGGCCTTGCCGGCAAGCACTTTGGCTGCCGGAAGCCCCGCCATGGAGTTTGCGATTGTCACCCCAGCGGGAGATCAGCTAGCTGCGGTCACGAGGGCTCAACAAGGATTGATCAGGCCTTGCGTGCCTGGCTAACGGGAAAGGCCTCGGCCGAAGCTTCTTCAAGCCGCATCTTCTCCAGCAGGAGATCCGTGACGATCTTCCGCAGCCGCTGGTTCTCCAGCGTGAGTTCCTCCAGCACACGGCGCATTTCATCAATCGTTGGCGAGTTGGTTGGCACCTTCCCTTCACCCACAGGATCGGACGGAACGACCGCATCAGTCCTGCGCAGAGGCAGTTTCCGCCAACGATGAAGCGTCATCACGCTTACCCCGAGCGCCTTGCAAATCTCCACTTGGGAATTGCCCGCTCGAGCAAGGTCGTCTGCTCGAACGAGCTTCAACAATATCTCCTCGTGAGAGTGCTTCTTCATCTTCCCGCCTAAACGCGCTCGGGCCGGCAGCTAGCGGCCGGATCCGCCACCCGACATAGCCGAAGACTCGGCCCGAGCAGCATCACAATTATCATAAATACCCACAGTCAGAAACGAGAGGCGAAACACCGAAGGCGTCGCTAACGCCCTTGCTCGAGGTAGAATGTTAGTCATTATCCGCGCAAGCTAGCCGTTCGTGTTAGATGCGGTGCAACCTGATTTTCATAGCGGTAACCGCGTATCAATTTGACCTCGTTCGCCGGTCGTGTCGCGTTAAGCCAACTGAAATGGACCCGCGGAGCGGGACCGCTTGAACCGGTTTGTTAGTTGGAAACTGACCGCTCCTGATCCCTTTCTATCACGCAGCCAGAGACGCTGTCTGCTGCAGTTGCTGTGGGCATGTGGTCAACGCGGCAGCGTTGTCCACCATGTCCACAGCCTTCGCGGCCTGCATCCGTTCGCGCCAGACCGCCATCGGGGTGCGATAGCCGTGCGCCTGATGAAGGCGACGATCGTTGTAGAAGGCGATCCAGCTTGCGACCCCTGCCTTGGCCTCGCGGCCGTCGGCATAGCCT